>JAYFNP010000295.1:0-2768 GCA_034933385.1 Burkholderiaceae bacterium
CTGACAGGCGACAGTTATTTCGGCCAGCCGCGCGGCGTGCGTTCGGCGCCAGACGGCGCGTTCAAGGGAGAACGCGAAGGTTTCGACACGATGCGTTATGCAGACACCGAAGTGCGCCGCATCGCGCATGTTGCCTTCAAGGCGGCGCAAAAACGCAGCAAGCGGCTGACTAGTGTGGACAAGGCGAATGTGCTAGAAACTTCGCAGTTCTGGCGCAACATCATGATCGAAGTGCACAAGGATTATCCGGACGTTGCGCTGGATCACATGTATGTCGACAATGCGGCGATGCAACTGGTGCGTGCGCCGAAAGCGTTTGACGTGATTGTCACCGGCAACATGTTTGGCGACATTTTGTCGGACGAGGCGTCGATGCTGACCGGTTCGATCGGCATGTTATCGTCGGCATCGCTGGATGCGAACAGCAAGGGCTTGTACGAACCGTCGCACGGTTCGGCACCGGACATCGCCGGCAAGGGGATCGCCAATCCGCTGGCGACTATCCTGTCAGCGGCGATGATGTTGCGCTATTCGCTGAACCGCGCCGAACAGGCGGATCGCATCGAAAACGCAGTCAAGAAAGTGCTGGCGCAAGGTTTGCGCACGCCGGATATTTACGAAGCGGGTACGACCAAGGTCGGCACCAAGGAAATGGGCGACGCAGTGGTCGCGGCGCTGTAATTGAACTCTTGAAAATCAGGTGATGCGATGAAAGTGGTTGGACTCGTTGGCTGGCGCGGCATGGTTGGCTCGGTGCTGATGCAGCGCATGCAGCAGGAAAATGATTTCGCACTGATCGAGCCGGTTTTTTTCACGACCTCGAACGTCGGCGGCAAGGCGCCGGCGATGGCGAAGAATGAGACCACGCTGAAAGATGCGAACCGCATCGATGAATTGAAGAAGTGCGACATCATCATCACTTGCCAGGGCGGCGACTACACGACCGATGTTTTCCCGAAACTGCGCGCCGCTGGCTGGAACGGCTACTGGATCGATGCCGCTTCGACGCTGCGGATGAACGACGATGCGATCATCATTCTCGACCCGGTCAATCTGAACGTGATCAAGAATGGTATTGCGCACGGCATCAGGAATTACATTGGCGGCAATTGCACCGTGTCATGCATGCTGATGGGGCTGGGCGGGCTGTTTCAGCACGATCTGGTCGACTGGATGACCTCGATGACCTATCAGGCGGCATCCGGCGGCGGTGCGCAACACATGCGCGAATTGCTGACGCAGTTTGGCACGCTGAATGCCGAGGTGAAAAACTTGCTCGACGATCCGGCATCGGCCATTCTGGAAATCGACCGCCAGGTGCTGGCGCGCCAGCACGCGATGAACGCCGAAGAAACGAAGCAGTTCGGCGTGCCGCTGGGCGGCAACCTGATTCCGTGGATCGACCGCGACCTGGGCAATGGCATGTCGCGCGAAGAGTGGAAGGGTGCGGCCGAGACCAACAAGATTCTTGGCAACAGCACGCAAGCGGGCGCGCGCCAGATCCCGGTCGACGGCCTGTGCATTCGCGTCGGTGCGATGCGCTGTCATTCGCAAGCGTTGACCATCAAGCTGAAAAAGGATGTGCCGCTCGACGAACTCAGCGGCATCATTGCGAGCCACAACCAATGGGTAAAGGTGGTGCCGAACACGCGCGAGGATTCGGTGCGCGATCTGACCCCGGCTGCGGTCACCGGCAAGCTGACGGTTCCGGTTGGCCGGTTGCGCAAAATGCAGATGGGTGGCGAGTACCTGTCGGCTTTCACGGTTGGCGATCAATTGCTTTGGGGCGCCGCCGAACCGTTGCGCCGGATGTTGCGCATTTTGTTGGCCAGCTGAATTTGATGAAACGTTGTTAATAAGCAACGCAAATTCAAGGTGATTCCCCCAGACAGGCGGCAATCGCGTGGTTGTGGGTTGTCACATGTGCATGAAGCTTGCATGTGCGGATGCGTGATGTTATGTTGAAGTTCCATGGACAACGATGGGTGGGATTTTGTTGTTTATAAACATGGATTTTGCTGACCTTGTTCAACCCAAGTCATAAGAGTGCACCCAAACATGCGCAAAACACTTTTCCCAACTGCGGTCAGGGCGGTTAGTTCAGTTCTGATTCTTTCCGCGTTGGCATTGCCGTGCGCCCACGCCGCGGGCTTGGGTAAATTGACCGTACTTTCATCGTTAGGACAGCCGTTACGGGCTGAGATTGAGTTGACGGCGGTCTCGAAGGACGACTCGGCGATTGCTGCCAAACTGGCATCGCTCGAAGCGTTCCACAAGGCTAATGTCGAATTCAATCCGGCGCTGAGATCGCTGCATTTCTCCGTCGAGAAGCGCGGTGCGCGGCAGGTCATCCGGATCACGTCCGGCCAGGCGATGAACGAACCCTATGTTGACCTGCTGCTGGAATTGAAATCCAGTAGCGGTCACCTGGTGCGTGAATATACTTTCCTGCTCGACCCGGCCGAGTTGCGCACTGCAACCGCACAGGTGGTCGCGCCAGTGTCCGTGCCGGCGCTGAGCAGTAGCACGCAGACAACACCGTTGCCGCCGGTTAAACAGGCCGCGGCCAGCGAAAAACCAGTCAAGGCGGCGCAGCGGCCGGTGGCGGCCAAGCAGGCCAAACCGGAAAAAACCAAAGAACCGGCGGCCAAGTCTGACAAAGGCGGTACCGAACACCGCGTGAAGAAGGGCGACACGCTGGCGGTGATCGCCAAACAGAACAAGCCGGAAGACGTTTCCCTCGAACAGATGCTGGTGGCGACTTACCG
>JAYFNP010000296.1:0-11712 GCA_034933385.1 Burkholderiaceae bacterium
TCCCGTTGCTGGAAATGCTGCGACGCGCGAACAAAAAAGAGCGCGACGTTTTCTGGGGCGTGTAGCCCGATTGTGCAGGTGGCCGCGGCTGTCCATAGCCGGCGCGTCCTGACCGCCCGGGCCTATCCTCGGCACGGAATCCGCGCGATAATCCGTTTTTTTCAGAAATTCTTGTCATGTCCATTCGCCTCATCGTCGGTCTAGGCAATCCCGGGCCGGAATACGAACAGACGCGTCACAATGCCGGCTTCTGGCTGGTTGACAATCTGGCCAATACCCTGCCGGGTTGCCGCATGCAAAAAGAAGCGCGGTTTCAGGCGCTGACGGCGAAAACCCGTATCGGCGGGCAGGAAGTCTGGTTGCTCCAGCCGCAGACGTTCATGAACCTGTCGGGCCGCGCAGTCGGTGCATTGGCGCGTTTTTTCAAGATTGCGCCGGAAGAAATCCTGGTCGTGCATGACGAACTCGACCTGCCGCCGGGCGTGGCGAAAATCAAGAAGGCCGGCTCTTCCGGCGGTCATAACGGTTTGAAGGATATTGCGGCTGCGCTCGGTACGCAGGATTTCTGGCGTTTGCGGATCGGAGTGGGACACCCGCGCGAACAGGGGCTGAAATCACCGGTCATCGATTTCGTACTGCACCGGCCGCGCAAGGAAGAACAGGCGCTAATCGAGGAAGCCATTGCCAGAAGTCTGGAAGTGATTCCGCTGCTGTGCGATGGCCGGTTCGACATGGCAATGAAGCAACTGCATACGGCACCGAAATCGGGCGCCGCAACCAGCTGAGACGGGCTATTTCGTTTCCGCCGGTGCCTTGGGCTTGAATTGCTTGTCGCTGATGCGGAATTTGGCACGACGGTCGCCCATCAGTTCGCGCAATTCCTTGATGCTCAACTCGCTGACTTCATGCATCCGGATCAACAGCGAAGCTCCGACCGGCAGGCGGTTGTGGCGGATTTTGCTGATCACCGGCGGTGCAACTTCGAGTGCGCGCGACAAAGCCGCATCGTTCTTCAGCCCCATTTTTTTGATTAATGTGTCCAGCAAATGATTCGGATCGTAGACTCGATTCTCGAGGTCGGCTTCGCCGCTGTCAGGTTTGTTTGTCTGATTGGTCATATCGATGATTCCGTGTTGTAAGTTAAGCAATATGATAGTGCATCAACAGAAACTTTGCAAAAGAGAAACCCCTGTAGGCGCGGTCATCGGTTGATGTAAAACAAAAACGGGCCCGATTTTAAAGGGAACATTTATATCCAATAACCGATTCTACAACAAAATTTCAATTATTTTCCGCACAGCAATATTGTTTGGTATGCATGTGACTCTGGCAGAGCCTGCATGAAGCAGGTCAAAGAACGCGATTTCAGACTGCAAAACGAATGGGCCTGATGCATCATCTGGCCAATCATTTCTTGCGGGCGCGCAAAGCGCAGTGAATCGTTTCCTGCGAGAATGCTTATTATGAAGCTTCGCATCGCAACTTACAATATACACAAGGGCGTCAGTTCGCTCGCACAACGTCCGCGCATCCATACGCTCAAACGTGCAATACGGTCGATTGATGCCGATATCGTGTTTTTGCAGGAAGTTCGCGGCCATCACGAATTTCTGGCCGCGCGCCTCGATAGCCCGATATTGACCATTTCCCAGCATGAATTTCTGGCGGGCAGGCTGTATCACAGCGCTTACGGCATGAATGCGGTGTACGACCACGGTCATCATGGCAATGCGCTGCTGAGCCGTTACCGGATCATGCACACCGAGAATATCGACGTGTCCGATCATCCTCTGGAGTCGCGCGGCATTTTGCATTGCGTGATCGAAACCGAGCATGCAAACGTGCATTGTTTTGTCGTACATCTGGGGCTGTTTGCCGGCAGTCGCCGGCGTCAGACCGAAATGCTGATCGAAACGGTGGCCGCGACTGCGCCAGCGGGTGTGCCGGTTATCATCGCCGGTGACTTCAACGACTGGGGCAACGAATTAAGTGACTTATTGCGCCAACGCCTGGGGGTGCGCGAAGTGTTCGACGGTCAGTCCAGCGCGCGTGGGATAGCGGCCTACTTACAGCGCCTGACCGGGAAAAAACCGGAAGCGATGCCGGCACGCACGTTTCCGGCGTCAATGCCGTTGCTGCCAATGGATCGGATTTACGTGCGCGGATTCGAGGTAGAATCCGCAAAAGTCCTGCAAGGTTTGCGCTGGAGCCGGTTGTCCGACCACGCGCCGATCGTAGCGACGCTGGAACTGAGGCAGCCACGCCGCAACAAATCGTAAGCGGCGGGAGGGTCATTCTGACCATGCACAAAAGAGGGAACCCACTCATTTTCGTCCGATGCGATCGCTTAAGTACTCCGCCCATAACCATCTGACAATCTTGCAGAACGGCGGGGAATATTTCCCTGCGCTGCTCAAGGCGATCGAGGCTGCCAGCGAGGAAATTTATTTTGAAACCTATATCTTTGCGCTGGACGATGTCGGCCATGCGGTCAAGGATGCCTTAAAGCGAGCCGCGTCCCGCGGCGTTGAAGTGCATGTCATTACCGACTGGCTTGGTACGGGCCACGTGGTCGGATCAAGGCTGGAAAGCGAACTGCTGGCCGCCGGTGTGTACCACCGCTCGTTCAATCCCTGGTTTCGGCGCGGCATTGCGCGCACGCACCGCAAGATTTGCGTGGTGGACGGCAAGGTTGCCTTCGTCGGGGGCATCAACATCACCGATGACCTGCGTTACGATTACGACCCCAAACAGAGACTGCCGGCGCCGCGCTGGGATTTCGCGATTCGTGTCGAAGGTACGCTGGTTGCGCAAATCCACCGCGAAACCGAGTCGGAATGGGCGCGTCAGGGCAAACTGCATCTGCTGTCGCGGTTGGTGCTGATGCGGGACGAATTGGTTGCGTCGCATCGGGTGGTCGGACGGGATGGTCTGGCTGGCTTTGTCGTGCGCGACAATTTGCACAACCGGCGCACCATCCAGCGGGCATACTTGCGGGCGATCGGCCATGCCAAACAAAGCGTGGTGATGGCGAACCCCTACTTCGCGCCCGGCAGCAAATTCCGCAATGCTCTGGCGGCGGCAGCGGCACGTGGCGTGGAGGTCACGCTGCTGCTTGGGGTCGGCGAATTCTGGCTGCAAGACTCGGTGGCGCAATCGATGTATCCGAAAATGCTCAAGCGTGGCATCCGACTGTACGAATACCGCAAAACACAATTGCATGGAAAAGTGGCGGTAGTCGACAATATCTGGGCGACCGTTGGCTCAAGCAACATCGATGGTTTGAGCCTGTTCCTGAACCATGAGGCGAATGTCGTGGTTCGCGATGCCGCTTTCGTCAAGGATTTGCGCGCCCATATCACGGCGGCGATCGCCGAAGCCGCGCCGATCTCGCTGGACGACTTTGATAACCGGCCATGGTACAAGCGGCTGGGCTACAACCTGGCATACATGTTTTACCGGATGCTGATGCGTATCGTCACGCTGGGCGACTACACCTGAACGGACAGCGAAGGCGCTTCACGGTAGAATGGCGCTCGTGAAGCAGGCCAGACAGTCGCTGGCGGTCGCGTGAGCGGTCGCGGGAGGAAGGTCCGGACACCACAGGGCAGGGTGGCGGCTAACGGCCGTCCGCCGAAAACCGCAAGGCATAAGGCGAGGAACAGGGCCACAGAGACGAGTCTTTGCGACCTGCGGATGGCGAAAGTCATCCGCTTGCGTCGCAAAGGGTGAAACGCGGCAACCTCCACCTGGTGCAATTCCAAATAGGCACGCATTGAGGCGGCTCGCGGAGCGTGCGGGTAGGAAGCTTGAGCGCCGGAGCAATCCGGCGCCTAGATGAATGACTGTCGCAGCGGTGAGCCGCAAGGCTTGCCGCCGGAACAGAATCCGGCCTATCGGTTTGCTTCACCTCGATTTTGACAGCGCTCACGCCAGAATATACAGGGGTCTGTATTTTTATACCCCATCAGAATATCTGGCGTGGAAGGTTGTTTTAGTTATATACCCCCAAGAAATTCGCGGTAAATGATGTTTGTTGATGCAGTGTCGGCTATTCAATTTTGGCGTTGGCGCGTGCCACTGCTGCCGAACGGATGGATGCTATTATTCCAAGACGTTGGCAGTCGCCATTTGCTCTCTGACGTAAAGCGAAATGCAAGAGCACAACGCTTTCCCTCTCCCCGAAAAGTTCCCAGAGCTAAGTCTCCACATTCAATATCCTCTATAAGTCCATAATTTATTGGGCAATTTGCTGTCGCAACAACTTCAAGCAGGCGCGCTAAGTCATTGAGTCCATTGAAAAAGTTTGCGATTTGTCAGTGAAATCGCTTGACCGGCAATAGGGCTTCATCTAAAGTGGGCGTGAGTGTGGAAAAGTGTCATATTGTGGGAAATTTAGGTGGGTAAACACCGTATTTTCTTCACAAGCATGGGCACACAACATGAGGATTTTTCGATGTATCAGGGCGCATCAGCAATTACTCTCGACGCCAAGGGCCGGATGTCAGTTCCGGCCAGGCATCGTGATGCCCTGACGCTGCAGTGCGAAGGGCGCGTCACGCTGACTCGACACCCGCATGGGTGCCTGTTGTTGTTTCCGCGCCCGATCTGGGAGACGCACCGTCAGCAGATCGCCGCCTGGCCGATGTCGGCGCGGGCGTGGCAACGCATCTTTCTGGGCAGCGCCTCCGATATCGAAATCGATTCAGCCGGACGTATCCTGGTGGCACCCGAGCTGCGCGTCGCTGCCGGACTGACGCGCGAAGTCATGATGCTGGGCATGGGCAGTCATTTCGAAATCTGGGATGCTGTCCGGTTGGCCGAGGACGAAGCACAGGCGATTGCGTCTGGCATGCCCGAAGCCTTGCGTGATCTTTCTTTTTGACGGCGAGAGATGATAACGCTGGCAGCGCCGGTACTGCAGCATCGCACCGTGCTGTTGGAAGAGGCAGTGGACGCGCTGGCTATCGAAGGAGCGCGCGTTGACGGCACGTATGTCGATGGCACATTTGGGCGCGGTGGGCACAGCCGTCGCATCTTGCAGCGGCTGGGCAAGCAAGGCCGGCTGCTGGCCTTTGACAAGGATCCGCAGGCCATAGCAGAAGCGCAGACCATTGCCGATGCGCGCTTTGAAATTGTGCATGACAGTTTTGCGAATATGGCGGCCACGCTGGCAGCACGCAGCATCGTGCGGCTCGACGGCGTGCTGCTCGACTTGGGAATTTCGTCTCCGCAGGTGGATGACGCCGGACGCGGGTTCAGCTTCCGGCACGACGGACCGCTCGACATGCGCATGGATTCCACACGTGGTATCCCGGCATCGGAATGGCTGGCCAACGCAACCGAACAACAAATCGAAAGGGTGATACGCGACTATGGGGAAGAACGGTTTGCTTTTCAGATTGCAAAGGCGATTGTTGCTGGCCGGGCAGTCACACCAATTTCAGGCACACGACAGCTTGCCCAAATCGTTGCAGGCGCCGTTAAGAGCCGGGAGAGTGGCAAGGATCCAGCAACCCGCACTTTTCAGGCTATACGGATCTTCATCAATCAGGAACTCGAGGAGCTGGAAGTAGGATTGGATGCAGCCTTCCGGCATCTGGCTCCCTGTGGACGGTTGGTGGTGATCAGTTTTCATTCGCTGGAAGATCGGATCGTGAAGCGCTTCATGGCTTCCAAGGTGCGTGTGCCGCAACCGGATCGTCGCCTGCCCTTGCGTGCGCGCGATTTGCCGCAGCCGCAAATGACGTTGATCCGCAAGTGCCGGCCTGCGGCGCACGAGATCGCGGACAATCCGCGCGCCCGTTCTGCCATCATGCGCGTCTGCGAACGTTTGCCTGAAACCGGTCAGCCGGGGAGGGAAAAATGAAGACACACCTGAACCCGATATTGGCTGCTGCGCTGGTACTGTGCTCATTGTTTCTGGTGAATGCGCAATACCAGGCGCGCCGCTTGTTCATCGAACTGGAACGCGCCCAGGCCAAATCGCGCCAGCTGGAGATCGAATGGGCGCAATTGCAAGTCGAACAATCCAGATTGGGCCAGCATGCGCGCATTGAAGCGGGCGCCCGCCAGGATCTGAACATGGTTGCCGTCACACCGGCGCGCACCCAATACCTGACACTGGAGGCCAAGTGAGGCGGATCTCCACGATGTCGACCGGTGCGCGGGTTGCCGCAGCCAAGGGAATGCCATTCTCGAACAGCCCGGTGCTGGACGTGAAGCTGCCTGTCTGGCGATCACGGGTTGTGTTGTTTGCGTTGTTTGCCGCCATGGTGGCGGTCGCGGCGCGTGCGATCTGGCTGCAGGGGGTGTCCACGGATTTCCTGCAGAAGCAAGGCGAGTCGCGCTTTGTCCGCACGCTGGAATTGCCGGCCACGCGCGGCAAGATCATGGATCGCGATGGGCATGTGCTGGCATCCAGCCTGCCAGTGAAGGCCATTTGGGCGATACCTGAAGACGTCAAGGACGCGCCCGAAGGAAAATTGATCGAGCTGGCGAAGCTGCTCGGGATGAGCAAGCGCGAAATCGACAAGAAGCTGGATTCCGACAAAGGTTTCGTCTATCTGAAACGACAGGTCGAACCAGAGGTTGCCGATGCGGTGGCCAGGCTGAATATCGACGGCATCCAGATGCGCAAGGAATACAAGCGCTATTACCCTGAAGGCGCGGCGATGGCGCACGTCGTCGGCTTTACCAATGTCGAGGATGTCGGCCAGGAAAGCATGGAACTGGCGCACCAGAATACGCTGGCCGGTGTGGCTGGCAATCGCCGCGTGATCAAGGATCGCCTCGGGCATATCGTCGAGGACGTTCGGGCCATCCGCGAACCGCAGGACGGCAAGGATCTGGTGCTGTCCATAGATAGCAAAATTCAGCATATCGCCTATACGCAGCTCAAGGAAGCGGTCGAAACGCACAAGGCGAAAGCAGCGGGAATCGTTGTGCTCGACGTTAAGACTGGTGAGGTGCTGGCGCTGGCCAACCTGCCGACCTATAACCCGAACGAACGCGGCTCGCTGACCGGCGCCCAGTTGCGCAATCGAGTATTGACGGATACGTTCGAACCCGGTTCCGTGATGAAACCGTTTACCGTGGCGCTGGCGCTGGAACGAGGGTTCGTCAAACCCGGAACCAGCATCCATACCGGACCAGGAAAAATTACCATTGGCACGGCAACGGTCGGTGATGCGCATCCGCACGATGTGCTGACTGTTGAACAGGTGATCGAAAAATCCTCGAATGTCGGCACGGTCAAGATGGCGTTGCAGATGCAGCCGCAGGAAATGTGGGAAATGTTTACCACCGTCGGATTTGGGCAGCAACCGAAAATAGGTTTCCCGGGAGCAGTTGCGGGTCGGGTGCGCCCGTACAGTTCGTGGCGCCCGATCGAGCAGGCGACGATGAGTTATGGCCACGGCATCGCGGTATCCCTGATACAGATGGCTCGCTCGTACATGATTTTTGCGCGCAATGGCGACATCGTTCCGCTGACATTCCAGAAAACCAGCGATTCACCGATTGCACAACGTGTCATCTCGGAAAAAACTGCACGCGCGATGCGCAAGATGATGGAAATGGCCGCCGGGCCTAATGGAACGGCACCCAAGGCGCAAGTGCCGGGTTATCGGGTTGCCGGCAAGACCGGTACGGCATACAAATTGGCCGGCGGCAAATACGTGAACAAATATGTTGCCTCATTCGTCGGTTTTGCGCCGGTATCGGATCCGCGGCTGATTATTGCCGTAATGGTCGATGAGCCTTCGAACGGCAAGCATTACGGCGGTGACGTGGCGGCGCCGGTATTCTCGGCGGTTGCCGGCAACGCGTTGCGGGCATTGAATGTTGCGCCAGATTCGCTCAGAACCAACATCGTCATCCCGACGGATGGGCCGAAGGAGAGCATCTGATGACGCTGCCGAAGACACAACCGGATCAAATTGTTGCCTGGCTGCACGCCACTGTGCCAGGGGCCCAGCTGGTTTCCGATTCGCGGCGGATCAAACCTTCATCGAAAACAGCGTTTTTTGCCTATCCGGGCGACGAGGCAGATGGACGCACCTATATTGCCGATGCCATCGCGCGTGGCGCAACGGCCGTGGTTTACGACGTGGCCGATTATTCATGGCCGGATAACTGGAGCATTCCGCACCTTGCCGTGACCGGCTTGAAAAATCTCGCCGGTCCGGTAGCAGCAATCTATTACCAGCAGCCAGACGCAGGCATGTTCACCGTAGCCATCACAGGCACCAACGGCAAGACATCTTGCAGTCAATGGATCGCCAGCGCATTGTCGCAGCAGGGGGATAAAACGGCGGCGATTGGAACGCTGGGCATCGGCGTTTTCCAGGCTGGTGAAGCAGGCAGCCAGACGGCGACCGGTTATACCACGCCGGACGCAGTGTTGTTGCAAAGCAGTCTTGCAGGCTTGCGCGATGAAGGCGTGTCTGCGCTGGCGATCGAGGCGTCGTCGATCGGTCTGGATCAGGGACGTCTGAACGGCATGCATTTCGATGTGGCACTGTTCACCAATTTCACTCGCGACCATCTCGATTATCACCACGACATGGCCAGCTATGCGGCCGCAAAGGAAATTCTGTTCAACTGGCCCGGCTTGCGTCATGCCGTCATCAATCTGGACGATCCGATGGGCGTCGAACTGGCCCAGCGCTACCGCCACAAGCTTTCTGTAACTGGATATTCATTGGAAGAGAATGGATATGAGGGGATGCCGATCTTGCGTGCCAGCGGCATTCGCTCACGGTCGTTTGGCACGGAATTCCAGGTCGATTCACCATTCGGTTCCGGGCGTGTGAAAACGCATCTGGTTGGGCGCTTTAACGTTAGCAACGTGCTGGGCGTGTTGGGCGTGTTGCTGATCAAAGGTGTCAAGTGGGACGCGGCAATCGAAACCATTGGCACGCTGGCGCCGGCGCCAGGTCGTATGCAACTACTTGGCGGACGCGAGGCACCGATGGTCGTGGTCGATTATGCGCATACACCGGATGCGCTGGCCAAGACACTTGGGGCGTTGCGTTCTGTGGCGCAGGAGCGCAACGGACAACTGTGGTGCGTATTTGGTTGCGGTGGCGATCGCGATCAAGGCAAACGCCCGCAGATGGGGAACGTGGCGGAAATAGGGGCAGATCATGTTGTGGTGACTAGCGACAATCCGAGGAGCGAAGATCAGCAACAAATTATCGCGCAGATAGTCGGCGGCATGAAAACCGCTCCGCAAACGATAGAAGATCGCGCTGCCGCCATCTTGCTGACAGTCAAGCAGGCGGCAAAACAGGACGTGATTCTGGTGGCAGGCAAGGGACATGAAAACTACCAGGAAGCACGCGGAACGAAATACCCGTTTGTCGATGCAGAGCACGCCGCCTTGGCGCTGGCCGCTCGCGCTACGATGAAAAGGGGGGCGGAATGAACGGAAACCTATCTTCAATACAGGCCTGGATTGCCGGTTCGCGTCGAGCAGGTGACGCAGCCTTTTCCGGTATCAGCACCGACAGCCGGAATGTGCAGCCTGGGAACTTGTTTGTGGCGTTGCGCGGCGAACGTTTTGACGCGCATGATTTCTTGAACGACGTGGTTAGCCATGGCGCGGCGGCAGTTGTCGTCGAACGTATCCCGCCGGGGTTGCAAGTTCCGGCGCTGGTCGTACCCGATACCCGTGAGGCGCTAGGTGAGATTGCCCGTCACTGGCGAAGGCAGTTTGTCTTACCGGTGATTGGCGTAACCGGCAGCAATGGCAAGACTACGGTCAAGGAGATGATTGCATCGATATTGCGGCAGACATTTGGCGAGGAGCAGTGTCTTGCTACCAGCGGCAATCTGAACAACGACATCGGAGTGCCATTGACGCTGTTGCGCCTGAATGGTCAGCATCGTGCCGCCGTGGTTGAAATGGGCATGAACCACGTTGGCGAAATCGCGCAGCTTGCATCGATTGCGCAGCCCACGGTCGGGCTGGTCAACAATGCGCAGCGCGAGCATCAGGAGTTCATGCACAGCGTCGAGGCGGTCGCTCGGGAAAATGGCGCAGTGCTGACGACCCTGCCAGCAGGGGGCGTGGCTGTTTTCCCGGTCGACGATGACTTCACGCCGGTGTGGCGCGAATTGGCGGCCAGTGGCGGAAAGCGACGCGTTGTCAGCTTTGGTTTGTGTGCCGAGGCGGATGTACGTGGTGACTATCAACTGAACGATTTTGGCAGCGAAGTAATGCTGCACATAGGCGGTGATTCCCGGGAGATCAAACTGCAAGCGGCGGGCTTGCATAATGTGCGCAATGCGCTTGCTGCGGCAGCGTGCTGTCATGCGATTGGCATCGGTCCAGAGAAAATCGCTCTCGGTCTGACGGCGTTCGCTCCGGTGAACGGCCGGATGCAGCGCAAGCTGGCGAAGAACGGGGTAACGGTGATCGACGATACCTATAACGCCAATCCGGATTCCGTACGGGCGGCGATTGATGTACTGGCACGGGCTGCCGCGCCGCGTCTGCTGGTGTTGGGGGATATGGGCGAGGTGGGGCAAGAAGGACAGAAGTTCCACGAAGAGATCGGCGCCTACGCGCGTCAAGCCGGTATCGAGCGTTTTTTCGCGCTGGGTGATCTGGCGCGCGATGCGGCCAGCGCTTTCGGCATGAATGCGGTGCATTTTAACGATTTGGACGAACTGATGAGGGCATTGCAAGCCATGCTGCCATCCGGGGCAACGGTGCTGGTGAAAGGTTCGCGTTTCATGCAGATGGAACGCGTTGTCCAGCAATTGACGAACGAGATTACAGGAGTAACCCACTAATGTTGCTCTGGCTGGCACAATTTTTCAGGCAGGATCTGGGCATTCTTCGCCTGTTCAACTTCATCACATTCCGTGCGGTATTCGCGACCATGACGGCGCTCGCGATAGGCTTGGCCGCCGGTCCGTGGGTCATCAGGATGCTGACCAGGATGAAGGTCGGGCAGGCGGTGCGTACTGACGGGCCGCAGACCCACCTGGTGAAATCGGGTACGCCGACGATGGGCGGCGTGCTGGTACTGATAGCGATCGGCGTTTCGACGCTGCTATGGTGCGACTGGAACAATCGTTTTATCTGGGTGGTGCTGGTGGTCACGATCGGCTTTGGTGCGATTGGTTGGGTCGATGATTACCGCAAGGTAGTGCACCGGGATCCGAATGGCATGAGTTCAAAGGAAAAGTATTTCTGGCAATCGCTCATCGGCATTGCGGCAGCTCTGTATCTGGCCTTCACAGTGTCGGCATCTTCCAACGAAAAAGTATGGGAGCTGTTTGTCGCCTGGGTGCAATCTGGCTGCAATATGAATTTGCCGCCGAAGGCCGATTTGATCGTGCCATTCTTCAAGACCGTCAGCTACCCGCTGGGCGTTTGGGGCTTCATCGCACTGACTTATTTTGTGATCGTCGGATCGAGCAATGCGGTCAACTTGACTGATGGACTGGACGGCCTGGCAATCATGCCGACGGTGATGGTCGGTGCGGCACTGGGCCTGTTTGCATACCTGACCGGCCACGTGACTTATTCGCGCTATCTGTTCATTCCTTACATTCCGGGCGCTGGGGAGCTGTTGATTTTCTGCGGTGCAATGGCGGGAGCCGGTTTGGCTTTCCTGTGGTTCAACGCGCATCCTGCGCAAGTGTTCATGGGCGATGTCGGTGCGCTTGCACTGGGTGGTGCGCTCGGCACCATTG
>JAYFNP010000297.1:0-2361 GCA_034933385.1 Burkholderiaceae bacterium
GGTCGATCGCATCATCCCGGATTTTGCCAAGGCCGGCGCGAACATCATCACCTTCCATCCGGAAGGCTCCGAACACATCGACCGGTCGCTGCAACTGATCCGCGATCAGGGCTGCAAGGCCGGGCTGGTGTTCAACCCGGCGACGCCGCTGAATTATCTCGAACATGTGATGGATAAAATCGACATTATCCTGATCATGTCGGTCAACCCGGGCTTCGGCGGCCAGTCGTTCATTCCGCAGGCGCTGAAAAAAATCGCCCAGGCGCGGAAGATAATCGATGAGTCTGGACGGGACATTATGCTGGAAGTCGATGGAGGCGTGAATGTCAGCAATATTGCCGACATTGCGCGCGCTGGTGCGGATACCTTCGTTTCCGGCTCGGCTATTTTCGGCAAACCTGATTACCGGGTTGTGATCGACGCGATGCGGCAGCAATTGAAACAGATTTGAGTAAAAAATGAATGCAGATGGCAAGCTTGTACTGGCCGGTATTCGCGCCGCGATTATCGATCTGGATGGAACAATGGTCGATACGGCGCTGGATTTCCATGCAGCACTGAACAGTATGCGCGCCGATTTTTCTTTGGCGCCGGTCGATCTGGCGACCGTCCGGCTGTATGTCGGTCGCGGCTTCCGCTTTCTGGTGCGCGGAACACTGGCTGCGGATTGGCCGACCGAGGAAATGGAGCGCCATTTGCCGCAGGCGGATGCGGCCTTCCTGAAGCATTACGCTGACGTCAATGGCGACCGGAGCCGCCTGTATCCGGAGGTGATTTCGGGTTTGATCGCGCTGAGCGACAAGGGACTGAAACTGGCGTGCGTGACCAACAAGCAATCGGAATTTGCGTTGCCGTTGATGCAGCGCATGGGATTGGCGCCGTATTTCAACCTCGTGTATCCAGGCGATGCGTTGCCAAAGATGAAGCCGGATCCGCTGCCGTTGCAAACCGCGATGCAGTTTTTCGATATACAGCCGCACGAAGCGGTGATGATTGGCGATTCGACCAACGATTCGAAGGCGGCGCGGGCGGCAGGCTGTCCGATATTGAGTGTTCCCTATGGCTACAACCACGGTCGGCCTGTACACGAGATCGATTCCGATGGTATAGTTGAAAATCTGCTGGAAGCAGCAAAACTGATTTCCTGAAATTTCCTTATTCGCATGTTTTTCGATAAAAAACTCATCGTTACGCAAATGACCGGGTTTGAGGCCTGGCCTTGGCGATGCTGGCAATCCTGGGTCATTTGACCCGATGATTGGCTGCCGACACATCGTGGTTGGCAAGTTTTTTAGCACCTCGCCGCGCCATCCTTTCAAGCGGCATGGAGAAAGACATGACTGAACTTGAATTCAAATCCCTGGTAGCACAAGGCTACAACCGTATTCCGCTGATCGCCGAAGCTTTCGCCGATCTCGAAACCCCGTTATCGCTGTACCTGAAACTGGCGCAGCAGCAGGATGGCGGCAAGAACACTTTTCTGCTCGAATCGGTCGTTGGCGGCGAACGCTTCGGCCGTTATTCGTTCATTGGTTTGCCTGCCGCGACGTTGTTGCGTTCGTATGGCATGCGCACCGAAGTCGTGAAGAATGGCGTCGTGGTCGAAACCGATGAAGGCAACCCGCTGGATTTCATTCCGCGCTATCAGTCGCGTTTCAAAGTTGCGCTGAGTCCCGGGTTGCCGCGATTTTGTGGCGGCTTGGCCGGCTATTTTGGCTACGATGCGGTGCGCTGTATCGAATCGAAACTGGCAAATAGCGCGCCGCGCGACGATCTCTGTTTGCCAGAGATCCAGTTGCTGGTGACCGAGGAACTGGCGGTAATCGACAACCTGTCCGGCAAGTTGTATCTGATCGTGTATATCGACCCGGCGCAGCCAGAAGCCTATTTCCGCGCACGTCACCGGATCAAAGAGTTGCGCAAGCTGTTGCGCCGTTCGGTCGACGCGCCGGAGATCGACGGCAGTCAACGTACCGAGACGCTGCGCGAATTTGCGAAGGACGATTATCTGAAAGCGGTCGCCAAAGCGAAGGAATATATCGCTGCTGGCGATCTGATGCAGGTACAGATTGGCCAGCGACTGAAAAAACCGTTTACCGATTCGCCGCTGTCGCTGTATCGCGCGCTGCGCGCGTTGAACCCGTCGCCGTATATGTATCTGTACAACTTCGGTGACATGCAGATCGTCGGTTCGTCGCCTGAAATCCTGGTGCGCAACGAAGGTACCTCGGACGGTGGCAAGAAAGTCACTATCCGTCCGCTGGCCGGCACCCGTCCGCGCGGGGCGACGCCGGAAATGGATACGCAACTGGCGAAAGAACTGCTGGCCGACCCAAAGGAAATCGCCGAACATGTGATGCT
>JAYFNP010000298.1:0-5770 GCA_034933385.1 Burkholderiaceae bacterium
AGTTCGAAAAACCGGTCGTGCTGGGCGGGCGGGTATCATTCATGCTGGAAAAAGATGGCAAACCAGAGCTGCGCTCGGTGCAACTGACGCGTGCGCACCTGGAAGAAGATGCCGGTAAATCGCTGCACGAGAATTTTGAGAACCAGAGTGGTATCGACCTGAATCGTGCTGGCACGCCGCTGCTCGAAATCGTCACCGAACCGGATATGCGGAGTGCTGCCGAGGCGGTGGCGTATGCACGCGCATTGCACTCGCTGGTAATGTGGCTGGGCATTTGCGACGGCAACATGCAGGAAGGCTCGTTCCGCTGCGATGCGAACGTATCGGTGCGTCCGGTCGGCCAGGTCGAATATGGCACGCGCTGCGAGGTCAAGAACCTGAATTCGTTCCGCTTCCTTGAAGAGGCGATCAACCACGAAGTGCGTCGCCAGATCGAATTGATCGAGGATGGCGGTCAGGTGGTGCAGGCGACCCGTCTGTACGATCCGGACAAGCACGAGACGCGCGAAATGCGCACCAAGGAAGATGCGCACGATTACCGCTACTTCCCCGATCCAGATTTGCCGCCGCTGGTGATTTCAAGCGAATGGATCGAACGCGTGCGGGCGACGATGCCGGAATTGCCGGACGCGATGCGCGCCCGTTTCGTGCGCGATTATTCGTTGCCCGAATACGATGCTGCGGTGCTGACCCAATCGAAGACGATGGCCGATTATTTTGAAGCGCTGGTGGCGCAAACTGGCAAGGAGCAGGCGAAACAAGGTGCAAATTGGCTGATGGGTGACGTGTCGTCGATGCTCAATCGCGAAGGCGTAGATCTTGCGGCTGCGCCGGTTTCCGCTGTGCAGCTCGCGTTGTTGTTGAAGCGCATTGCCGATGGCACGATTTCGAACAAGATCGCCAAGGAAGTGTTTGGCGCAATGTGGGAAGCGAAATCCGACGACGTGAACAGCGCCGATGCGATCATCGAGGCAAAAGGGCTGAAGCAGATTTCCGATTCCGGTGCGCTGGAAAAAATTATCGATCAAGTGCTGGCTGCGAACCAGAAGTCGGTCGAGGAATTCCGTTCCGGCAAGGAAAAGGCGTTCAACGCGCTGGTCGGCCAGGTGATGAAGGCGACCAAGGGCAAGGGCAATCCGGCGCAGGTCAACGAACTGCTGAAAAACAAGCTGGCGGGCTGATTCCCGGCTTAGGAGATGGTGCGCGTCAAGTCGATTTCATTGTCGACATCGCTGGTTTTCATGGAAAAATCGATGCATCGCGGTGCTGTGACGGCCGGTTAACGGCTATTTTGAATGGGAAATATACTGCTATCGGTATATCCACGTGATCGCGGAATATCTGGCCATAGAGGTTGTTTTTCTTATATACCCCATCCTTTCAGCGATTTTTAAGCATCAGGGAGTGATGTCCTTTTCCAGTGGCAGCGAGACGACCAGCACCGTGCCGTTGCCGCTGCTGTCGATATGCATCGTCCCGCCGAGGATGCTGGTGCGTTCGCGGATGCCTGCCAGCCCGAACGATTTGCGTTCCCGGTTGCGCGTTTGTGGCATGCCGATGCCGTTGTCTGCAATTTTCATCACCAGATGATTTTTTTCGTAGCGAAGTTCGATCCGGACACGGCTGGCGCGCGCATGTTTGAGCACGTTGTTCAATGCTTCTTGCAGGATGCGGAACAGCACGGTCGCCGTGTTGTCGTCCAGTTCCATGTTTTCGTCTTCGGCCAGCAGTTCACATTCGATGCCGCTGCGTCGCTGGAACTCTTTTGCCTGCCACTCCAGTGCGGCAAACAGCCCCAGATCCAGCACCGACGGACGCAGGTTGTTGATGATTGCGCGCACGCTTTTCATCGTGGTGTCGATGTGCTGCAAGATGGCTTCCACCTGTTGCTGGAGTTTGGCCGTCTCGCTGCCGTCGCCTTCGCGTGACAGCATCGACACGTCGATGCGCAGAACCAGCAGATGCTGGCCGAGTTCATCGTGGATTTCGCGGGCGATGCGCTTGCGTTCGGTTTCGCGGATGCGATCCTGATGTGCCACCAGTTCGCGCAGCATTTCCTGCGATTGCTGCAATGCTTCCTGTGCATGGGTGCGGTCGGCAATCTCCTGATTCAGGCGCTTGTTCGAGCGTACCAGTTCCGCAGTGCGCTCGAAGACCCGGTTTTCAAGTTCATTGCGCGCCTTGCGCAACGCATGTTCGTTGCGTTGGCGGTTGGAGATGTCGTGGATGAAGGCGCAGATTTCGGGCTGTCCGTCGTTACCGATCATCGTCGTGATCGCCACTTCGATCGGAAATTCATGGCCGTCTTTGTGCAATCCGATGATCTCGAAGCGCGAGTGACGTACCGGGCTGTCTTCGTTTTCCAGAAACCGTTTCAGGCTGGAACGGTATTCGTCGTGCAGCCGTGTGGGAATAACCGTGCCGAGCAATTCTTTGCCAATGGCTTCCTGGCGCGACCAGCCAAAAGTTTTTTCCGCCTGCAGGCTCCAGTCGATAATGACGCCATTGGCGTCGATCTGCACCACTGAATCCATCGCGGTATCGATGATCGCGCGCAGTCTTTCCTGGCCGTTGCGCAGTGCATTCTGGGCGCGCTGACGGTCGGTGATGTCGTGCATGATCGAGTAAATGCAAGTGCGATTCTGGTAGCGCAACGGGTTGGCGAACACTTCGACATCGCGCACATTGCCGTTTTTCAGCCGGTGGCGGCAATACAGATGCATGCTTCCATTGGAAATGATTTGTCCAAAATGTTCCAGCAACTGCGCCAGCGGCGTGGTGTTGATGTCGGCAATGTTCATGCCGCGCAATTCTTCCTGGGTGTAGCCCCAAAAGCGCACAGTTGCGCCGCTGGCGTCGATGATGTTGCCCGTGGCGGGATCGGTCAGGTAAGCCATTGAAACGTTGTCTTCAAACATTTGGCGGTAACGCTGTTCCCGTTCGATCAGATCGTGGTTCATCCTTCTCGCCAACCGGATAACGCGCTGGCGCGCATTCACCTGCTGCCAGACGATGAAGGCCAGCAGCAGGCTGACCAGAGCGCCAATGCCGATGACAGTCATTTGCCGGAAATCCAACTGACGGGCTTCGAATGCGGGCCGTGAGTGCACGACCAGCAGCCATTTTCGATTCGCCAGCGAGAGTTGCATCGTCGATTCGAACAGCGGGGTTCGCTTGGCGGTATCGTCTATGGGGTGAGAGTGGTACAGCGAGGTTTCATCGGACGCGGTGTCGCCATCGTAAATATGGAAATCGATCTGTTCATTGAGGTCGTTAAGCCTGTTGCCGAGAACGCCGCCCATCATGCTATCCAGTCGAAATGACAGGTAGACCCAGCCGATGATGTTGGCCTGGCGCTGTTCAAGTGTGCCGTGTGGCACGCTATTGCGGTATACCGGCGCATACATCAATATGCCGATCGGTGGTTCTTCGTCCGTTTTGCTCAACAGGGTGATTTTGCCGGTCATGGAGATTTTGCCGCTATCGCGTGCAATCTGCATCGCATCCCGGCGCATCGGTTCCGAATATAAATCGAAACCGAAAGCGGGTTGTTGCTGGTCTGCAGAAGACTTCCGATACATGACCGGTACAGAAAAATCGCGCTCAACAGCCGGCCAGATGTCGAATTCCGGCTGCCCGTCTTGTCTCTGCTGACGGACAAAATCGGCTTTCTGCGCCGCTCGAACCAGCATCCCGAGGCCGATGCTTTTGATGCCGGGATAATAGGTGTCGATTTGCAGCGAATCGACGTAAGTGTCAAATTCTGCACGCGTCACTTCGTTGGAAGCATAGAACAGGCCGGAGACGCCGCGCAGGATCATCCGGGAATCCTGATAGCGTTTTTCTATTTTGTCGTTGATTTGGCTGACGTGAGCGTTGAACTCTTCGCGCAACTGGTCAAGGGTGTCTTGCCGGGTCGCATTCCAGGTAAGAAAAGTGACGGCAAGACCCATGGTAAAAACCAGCACCGGCAATAACCGCTGATTGTCTAGCCTTTTCATGCTGCACGCGAGGTAGAAAGATTCATTTGGCGGATGGATGCTGGCTCCTGCCGGAAAACGGCAACGGCAGTCGAAATGCCAAGAATACAACAGACTTTTGCCTTAAGGAACTGCTAATTCAATGGCTGTTGCATCCCCCGCAAACGTTTGGCTGAATGTTGATGTAAAGGCAATAAATGACGCCGTGCTACTGAAATTCGATGTCAGGGCAAAATGAAATGCTCGCGGTAATAACGCAATTCTTCGATCGACTCGACGATGTCGGCCAGCGCGGTATGCTTTTGCTGTTTCTTGAATCCGCTGGCGACTTCCGGTTTCCAGCGGCGGCACAGTTCTTTCAGCGTCGAAACGTCTAGGTTGCGGTAATGGAAAAACGTTTCCAGTTTCGGCATGCCGCGCGCCATGAAACGCCGATCCTGGTGAATCGTGTTGCCGCACATCGGCGATTTCCCTTTGGGCACGAAATGTCGCAGGAAGTCGATCAGCGCTTCTTCGGCTTCGGCTTCGGTGACGGTCGATGCCTTGACCCGGTCGATCAGGCCGGAGCGGCCATGCGTGCCTTTGTTCCAGGCATCCATGCCGTCAAGCACTTCGTCGGGTTGGTGAATCGCAAATACGGGTCCTTCGGCCAGCACGTTCAGGTTTGCGTCGGTCACGATGACCGCGACTTCGATGATTTTGTCCTTGTCAGGATCAAGGCCGGTCATTTCCATGTCGACCCAGATCAGGTTGAATTCATTCGGGCGTTGCGGTTTTTCCGCAGATATTGGCAAATCGGTAGCTTGTGACATAATTCCTCTCTCGTCATTGACGATGCATTTTCTCACAAGGACGCAATGTCTCCATCCGCATTTTCGGTCATCTTCCTGTTTTTTTTGTTCACGACGCTATCGGCGCGTCTTTGGTTGGATATGCGCCACATACGCCACGTTCGCCTGCATCGGAACGCAGTGCCGGCACAATGTTCCGCCAGGATTTCACTTGACGCGCACCACAAGGCGGCAGACTACACTATTGCCAAAGTCCGCCTGAACATGATCATGTTGTGCGTCAATGCGGTGGTGCTGCTGGGCTTTACCCTGCTGGGCGGGTTACAGTGGCTGTATGGGGTGCTGCTCCTGTTCGTCGGCAGCGGCATGACGCTCCAGATCGGATTGCTGGTGGCTTTCGCTGTCATCGTCGGCCTGATTGAAATGCCTTCCGATTATTACCGGCAGCTGGTTCTGGAGCAACGATTCGGTTTTAACCGTATGACGCCAGGGTTGTTCGTGCTTGATTTGCTTAAAGGGATCTTGCTCGGTGCCATTATCGGCTTGCCGCTGGTATGGGGGTTGCTGACCTTGATGGGCAAGGCGGGCAACTGGTGGTGGCTGTATGCGTGGGTGTGCTGGAGCGGATTCCAGTTGCTGATGCTGGTGTTGTATCCGACGGTGATTGCGCCGCTGTTCAACAAGTTCACGCCGCTGGCCGATGATGATTTGCGCGCCCGCATTGAGCGCCTGATGCAGCGCACCGGTTTCGCGTCCAAAGGCCTGTTCGTGATGGATGGTTCGAAGCGCAGTTCGCACGGCAATGCGTATTTTTCAGGTTTTGGCGCCGCCAAGCGCATCGTGTTTTTCGATACGCTGATCGAGCGTTTGGCACCGCAGGAAATCGAGGCGGTGCTGGCGCATGAACTCGGGCATTTCAAGCTGAAGCACATTGGCAAACGGATGGTGCTGATCTTTGCATTGTCGCTCGGCTTTCTCGCGTTGCTCGGCTATCTGAAG
>JAYFNP010000299.1:0-3217 GCA_034933385.1 Burkholderiaceae bacterium
TGTTGACATGGCCCATCGCGTCCATGTCGCTCCAGCGGATCGGGATGCGGCTGATATAGACAAGTCTTCGGTCGTTCATAGTACGCTCATGCCGTCGTCGGCAGTAATGATCGCGCCGTTGATGAAACGCGATTCGTCGGATGCCAGCAGCAGCAGCAAACCATCGAGGTCTTCCGGTTTGCCGGCACGCTTGCGCGGCAGTTTTGCAATGAATTTCTGTCCCTGCTCGCTATTGTAATGCGCGGCGTTGATATCGGTCAGCATGTAGCCGGGACAAATGGCGTTGACGTTGATCCCATGTGCGGCCCATTCGAGCGCCATGCATTTGGTCATCTGGATGATCGCTGCCTTGCTCATGCAGTAAATGCCGAATTGCGGCAGTGCCTTGAGGCCGGCGACCGAGGCGATGTTGATGATGCTGTGCTGCTTGCCGGGTTTCGCCTTGGCCCGCGCGAGCATCCGTTTGGCCGCTTCCTGCGCGACGAAGAAGGCGCCGCGCTGGTTGGTGCCCATCACGTGCACATAATCGTCCATCGTGACGTCTTCGATCCGCTGGTTGGTGACGACGCCGGAATTGTTGACCAGAATGTCGATTGGTCCGGCGGCGGTTTCCGCGTGCGCGATGGCCGACTTGATGCTGGCGTGATCGGTCACGTCCAGATGTACGACCTGTGCCGATCCGCCCTCCGCCTCGATTTCGGCGCGCAGTTCCTTCAGCAGCGCTTGCCGGCGCGAGGCCAGCACTACGCGCGCTCCGGCTTGTGCCAGCACCCGCGCCGCGCGGGCGCCCAAACCGCTGGATGCGCCGGTGACCAGCGCGATTTTTCCTTCAAGATTGACTACGATACCCATGCTGGCTCCTTGCTGGCGCGTATCCCGGGAGTGCGGCTCGTCGGTGAACTTGCGCCAGAGACGTTATGATTACATGATTTTGCGGTCAACGCCTTGCTGCGCGTTTTGTCGAGGCGCAAAGAAAGCGCATTCAACCATTCTTTCTGGAAAACATGTCACACAATCAGATGAACGCTTCGCGCGACGCGATGGAATATGACCTTGTCGTGGTCGGCGGCGGGCCGGCCGGTCTGGCGGCCGCGATTCGCGCCAGGCAGCGGGCGGCGCAATGCGGTGCTGAACTGTCGGTGTGCGTGCTGGAAAAAGGCAGCGAGCTTGGCGCGCACATTGTGTCCGGCGCGATTATCGATCCGCGCTCACTCACTGAATTATTGCCCGACTGGCGCGAACGCGGCGCGCCGCTGAACCTGCCGGTGGCCAGCGAACGGATGCTGCAACTGAGCGCCAGCGGTGCGAAGGAATTGCCGGCGGCGCTGGTGCCGGCATGCTTCCATAACGCCGGCAATTACCTGATTTCACTCGGCGCACTGACCCGCTGGCTGGGCGAGCAGGCGGAAGGTCTGGGCGTCGAGATCTTTCCCGGGTTCGCCGCAGCCGAAGTGCTGTACCGCGACGATGGCTCGGTCAAGGGCGTCGCCACCGGCGACATGGGGCTCGACCGCGAGCGCAAGCCCAAGCCGGAATTCCAGCGCGGGATGGAACTGCATGCGAAATACACGATTTTCGCCGAAGGCACGCGCGGCCAGCTTGGGCGCGAACTGATCGCGCGCTTCGCGCTGGATCAGGGGCGCGACCCGCAGGCGTACAGTCTCGGCATCAAGGAAGTGTGGGAAGTGAGCAAGGAGCAGCACCAGCCGGGTCTGGTCGTGCATACCGCCGGCTGGCCGCTGGACAATGCGACTTACGGCGGCTCGTTCATCTATCACATGGAAAACCGTCAGGTGGCGATCGGGTACATTTTCGGGCTGGATTACCGCAACCCGTACTTGTCGCCATTCGAAGAATTCCAGCGCTTCAAGACCCATCCGGCCGTGCGGCCGCACATCGAAGGGGGCCAGCGCATCGCGTACGGCGCGCGCGCGCTAACCGCTGGCGGGCTGCAGGCGTTGCCGGAACTGGTGTTCCCCGGCGGCGCGCTGGTCGGCTGCGAAGCCGGTTTCATGAACGGCAGCCGGCTGAAAGGCATTCATGGCGCGATCAAGTCCGGCGCGCTGGCAGCCGAAGCGGCGGTCGAGGCGCTGGCGGCCGGTCGCGCCAACGACGTGCTGGCGGCGTACCCGCAGGCATTCCGCCATTCGTGGCTGCATGAAGAACTGCATCTTGGGCGCAATTTCAAGCCCTGCATGGACAAGGGGCTGATGCTGGGCGGGCTGCTGTTCGGCATCGATCAGGTGCTGCTGCGCGGCCGCGCGCCGTGGACGCTGCACCGCACGCACGCCGACCACGAAACGCTGTTGCCGGCAGCGCAGTGCCAGCCGATCGCTTACCCGAGGCCGGACGGCAAGCTGACGTTCGATCTGCTGTCGTCGTTGTACCTGACTGGCGTGCAGCACGAAGAAGACCAGCCGTGCCACCTGACGCTGAAGGCGGCGCACACGCCGGTGGCGCTGAATCTGGCGAAATTCGCCGGGCCGGAAGCGCGCTACTGTCCGGCCGGCGTGTACGAATTCGTCAAAACCGCAGATGGCGCGGACCGATTGCAGATCAATGCGTCGAACTGCATCCACTGCAAGACTTGCGACATCAAGGACCCGACGCAAAACATCGTCTGGATCGCGCCGGAAGGCGGCGGCGGGCCGAATTATTCCGGCATGTGAGCCTCTCGGTCGCCAAATCTGCCATTTTTGCCGGGGTATGCGACCAAATAATTGAGCCTGGCCAGGAATTGCGCGGATTGTAAAAAATACAGGTGGCAGTATATTTTTCGCTCATGCGTCGCGGCGCGGTGCGACCACCAGTTGATCGCGGCCGGCTGACTTGGCCGCATACAGCGCCTTGTCCGCGCCTTCGAGCAGATCGTGCGGCAAATCCCGGTTGCGCACCGGCACGAGCGCATCGACGCCGCAACTGACGCTCAAGATGCCGCTGTCGCTGGCCGAGTGTGCAATCTGCAGTCCGCGCACGCCCTGGCAAACTTGTTCGGCGACGCTGCGCGCGCCATCCAGGTCGGTGCCGGGCAGCAGCAAAGCGATTTCCTCGCCGCCGTAGCGTGCCGCCAGATCGCCTGGGCGGCGCTGATATGATTTGATGGCGGCACTGATCCGGCGCAGGCAGTCGTCGCCCGCCGGGTGGCCGTAACGGTCATTGAACTGCTTGAAGTCATCGACGTCGAACATCAGTAACGCCAGTGATTGGTGATTGCGCT
>JAYFNP010000300.1:0-5914 GCA_034933385.1 Burkholderiaceae bacterium
TGCTGCTGATGATGATGTCGATCTTGCCGGATTGCAGTGCAGGAATCAGGGCTGCGAACTTCATGTTCGAGAACTCGACCGGCCGTTTCAGTTTGACGCCGATCCGCTGTGCCAATTCACTGTCGTGGCCGGTTATCCGGCCATTGCCATCGACAAACACGAAAGGCTCCAACGCTGCGGTCACGCCAATCTTCAGAACCGTGCCATCTTTTGGCATGGCTATTTTTGCTTCTTCGTAAGGCGATGAGTCCTGTTTGAACCAGCGCTTGCTCATCGCTGCCAGCGTTCCATCCGCCTTCAGCTCGGAAATGGCCTTGTTGACGTCGTTTAGCAAAACTTCGTCGCCTTTTCTGACCGCCATCGCGATGTTTTCCGAAAACAGTCGGTCGGGCAGCGCCTGTAATCCGGGGTGCGCCTTCGATATCAGCACCGTGGACGAAAAGGAGACCACGGCCGCATCGATCTGGCCGCCCTTGGCCGCCGTGACGACATCGGTTGCGTCGTCGAAACGCTTGATTTCCGCTTTGGGAAACTGCGCCAGCGCGGCCATCTCGCCCGTCGTTCCGGTCATTACGCCGATTTTCTTGCCTTCGATTTGTTGCAGCGTTTTCACCGCATCAGCCGCCGCCGGATCCCAGGAAGATGCTGCTGCGCGACCGTCCTGCGCCCCACTGGCTTTCTTGACCAGCATCACCTGAGAATTCGCGAAATACGGCGTCGAGAAATTCACCG
The DNA here is from genome assembly GCA_034933385.1 of Burkholderiaceae bacterium. GTDB lineage: Bacteria > Pseudomonadota > Gammaproteobacteria > Burkholderiales > Burkholderiaceae_D > QZKY01. The sequence goes on from JAYFNP010000300.1 coordinate 733, forward strand.
ATTTCTTGCGTTCTGCAGTGGCATTCATTCCGCTGATGATCATATCCACCTTGCCAGACTGCAGCGCCGGGATCAGCGCCATGAATTTCATGTCGGCGAATTCGATCGGGCGTCCCAGCTTGGCGCCGATCCGCAGAGCAAGTTCGCCATCAAGCCCAGCCACCTTGCCATTCTGATCGATGAAAGTAAGCGGTTCCCGAGTGGCGCTTACCCCGACCCTGAGAACCTCGCCCTTCGTCGGGGCCGGTATGTTCACTTCTTCATACGGCGTCGAATCGGTCTTCAGCCAGCGCTGTTTCATTGCCGCCAGCGTACCGTCTTTGTCTAACTCGGCAATCGCCCGATTGACCTCGGCCAGCAGTTTCTCGTCCTCTTTTCTGATCGCGACCGCCGTATCTTCGTTGTCCAGCGGCTCCGACAGCATGCGCAAATCTGGATTTTTTTTGGTGATATTCAGGGCAGTCGGGAAGGCCGTGACAATTGCGTCGACCTGCCCGGATTTCATTGCCGCGACCCCATCCATGATGTCGTCGAAACTTTTGACTTCGGCTTGCGGGAATCTGGCCTTGGCAAGCGGCTCGCCGATGGCACCGGTCATTACGCCGATCTTTTTATCTTGTGCCTCATCCAGCGTGTTGATGACACTCTCGCTTTTGCCACATCCCGCCATCGACGCAAGTATCGCCAGACAGCACAGAACCAGTTTTACGGTGTGTTTCATGGGTCTTCCGTTGTTCATCCTAAACAGCCTATCCGCGGTAGGTAATCGCCAGCATGGTAACGTCATCCGACTGCGGCGCACCGTTGGCGTGACGCGTTACGGCTGCACGTATGGTGTGAATCATTTCCGTGACATCATTTTTCGGACCTTCCTGCAACGCCTTCAGCAAGCGGTCCTCGCCATACAGTTTGTCTTCCGGGTTTTTCGCCTCGGTCACACCATCGGTGTAAAAGAACAGCGTGTCGCCTGCGTTGAGCCATACCCGTTCGGTCTGGTAACCCGTATCCACCATGGGGCCAAGCACCAGGCCGGCTTGCAAATGAAGATAGCGCACCCCGGCAGCATCGATCAGCAATGGCGGATTGTGACCCGCGTTGGCAAGCCGCACCTCTCCGGTTGCGGTATTCAGTATCGCGCACAATACCGTGGTGAACATGCAGTTGTCATTGTCTGCTGCCAGCGTGTTGTTCACCGATGCGAGAATCTGCGCCGGTTCCGCCAACCGCTGGCCTTCCGATTTCAGCAGCGTCTTGGCGACCATCATGTACAACGCCGCTGGCACGCCTTTGTCGGACACGTCTGCGATCAGGAAACACAAATGGGTGTCGTCAATGAAGAAGAAATCGTAGAAATCGCCGCCGACTTCCTTGGCCGGATCCATTGAAGCAAATATGTCGAATTCCGGCCTGTGCGGAAAGGCGGGAAAAGTGCGCGGCAACAGGCTGGCCTGGATGTCGGTCGCAACGTTCAACTCGCCCTGAATGCGTTCCCGGGCGACATTCGCCTGAATCATCCGTAATGAACCGGCGAAAAACAGCGCCAGCAGCAGCAACACGCCGCCGCCGAGTTTCATCCGGAACGTGAGCAAGCCGGCGTCATACTCGGCCGCCGGCAGCAGCGACACCGATTTCCACGCATATTTGCTGCCTTCGGCGACATTGGCCGTGACCTTGGCCAATTCTTTTGGTCCACCAGTACTGCTGCCTTGATTCTGCCACTCCTCCAGCGGATACACCGTGGCGAAGGTCCACAGTCCTTCTGGCGTTTCGAACTGACCCTTTTCCGAGGCGGTGATTTCTCGCCACGCATCGGGGTAACGCGTCGCCATCGTCAGCTCTTTTCGCCCGAACATGAAGCCAAACTCGTCATCGGCACTTTGTCCTTTCAGCCAGTAACCCTCCTGATTCACCAGCCATTGCAGATTGCTGCGCTGGCCGGTTTCGCTTTCGAACCGCTTCAGCAAATTGCGTGCCGAGTAATTGATCAGCATGATGCCGCGGCGCTCGCCCTGGCTGTTGAATACCGGCATGCCAAAGCGGATGTTCGGGTGGTAAGGCACTTCGATCTGGTTGTTGTCGACGTTCAGGTCCAGCGGCGAAACGAAAATCTCGTTGGCATTCAGCCGGTTGATCTCGATGAAAAAATAACGGTTGCCCTTGTACTGCAGTTTCGCCGGCTCGACGATCTGCGGCACCGGCTCGGCATAATCGACGCGCATCCGTTCCATGCCGGTTTCGTCGAGCCAGCGAATCTTGTTGTAGACCTGATTGGCTTGCGAAAACGTCACCCAGCTGGCCGACAGCCGGGCCAGATTTTGCGCACTGGGATCGTCGATCAACTGTCGGCTCTGCAGTCGGCCGGACAGGTACAGCAAATCGCGGCCCACCTGTTGCAGCGTTCGGTTGAGCGACACTGCACCGGCGCGAATGGCCTCCTGTTCCTTGCTCGCCAGCTCCGCATGCTGCCGCTGTATTTCGGTCTGGTGGATGAAGAATGCGCAGCCGCAAATGAATACCGCTGTCGGCAAGAACACTCTCAACATCCGCTTGATCACCAGAGCAGTGGGCGCGGGAATGTGTGCAAGGAACTTCATCGGTGCAACCTCTTCAGTTCGCCATTACTTTTTTTGCGGTTCGCGGACCAGTGCGGAAATGCCGCCAACATAGTAGGGCTCGGAAAACAGCACTTTCTGCGCCCGCTCCTCGGTCACCGTAATGCAGGCGGCGATCATGTCCACTTTGCCGGAGAGCAGTGCCGGGATCATCGCGCCGAATTCCATATTCACGATTTCAAGTTTCATGTTCAGTTTCTGCGCGACGCGCTGCGCCAGTTCTATATCGAAGCCAACCACCTTGTGCGAACCATCGACGAACGAGAACGGCTCGGTCACGGCTGCTGTCCCGAGCCGCAATACGCCGGCCGTACCTTCGGTCGGCAAATCAGGCATCGCAGCGGGCGCGCCGCTGGCCGGAAACCAGCGTTTTTGCATGTCGGCATAAGTGCCGTTGCTTTTCAGCTCGGCCGTAACCGCATCGATCGCCGCTTTCAGTTTGCTGTTGTCCTTGCCAACGGCAAACGCATAATTATCGACGGTAATTTTTTCGGGCAGCAATGCCAACCCGCCGTTCTTTGCGGCGATGTTCTTCAGGATCGGCTCATCGTAGGCAGCGGCATCGGCCTTGCCCTGCTTGACCGCCAGCGCTGCATCGAGCACGCTGTTGAAATACTGGAATTTCGCCTGCGGAAATTTCGACAGCACCAGCTTGTCTGCCGCTGTGCCGGTCGGCACGGCAAACGTCTTGTCGCTTAGTTGCGACAGCTGGGTAATATCCGCTTTCTTGCTGCACCCTGATGCGACAACCAGCGTGGCCATGACAAACAAACAGCCGATTCTCCCCAATAGTTTCCTTTTCATGCTTGCAGCTCTCCTCTGACGGTGTGACATGGATACGGTGGATGACTTTGCCCTGCGCTGGCCGGTAGGCAAGCACTGTGCCGATAGGACTGATGGAACGGCGAAGGGAAAACGGCGGCTGGCCAGATGAAGTCCGGGCCGGCCGTGCGGTCGGTAGCGTATGCGCAGCCTGGCATGGCATCGCCATTCCCGGTATCGATTTTCCCCAACAGGATGGTGGTCATGAGTCGGCTCCTTTTTTGTTTTGCTTGTCTGACTCGTTTACACTACACAAACGCGTACCGTTGTAATTGATATGCGGAAACACATGATACACCGGAACTGTTGCCGATTTGCTCTGAAAATGTCTCCTTTCCGGCTGGATGCCTCATCGCCATCGGCGTTGATGTCATCCGTTCCGAGGTGGGTCGATTCCTGGCATTGGGACACACTATCACCACCGAACCATCGTTAACTGTCACCGGATCTTTGCATACCAGCATGAACGATTCTTCCAGCAAACTTGTGATTGGCATCGCCTCGCGGGCCTTGTTCGACCTCGCCGAAAGTCATCAGGTATTCGAACAGCAAGGCGTCGATGCCTATTGCCATTATCAGATCGAACATGAAGACGCACCGCTCGCACCAGGCGTCGCGTTCAGTCTGGCGCGCAAGCTTCTGGCGCTGAATCAAGCCGACCCGAGCCACCCGCACGTCGAGGTCATCCTGCTGTCGCGCAACAGTTCGGACACCGGCTTGCGCATCTTCAATTCGATCCGCCATCACCAGCTCGACATCACGCGTGCGGTATTCACCAGCGGCCAAAGCCCGTTCCGCTATGTGCCGGTGTTTGGCGTACATCTGTTTTTGTCGGCCAATCCGGACGATGTGCGTCAGGCACTCGAAGCCGGTTATGCCGCCGCGACCATTTTGCCGTCGCATGTCGGCGGCAACCAGACCGAGCAATTGCGCATCGCGTTCGACGGCGATGCGGTGCTGTTTTCCGACGAAGCCGAGCGGGTGTACAAAGAAAACGGGCTGAAAGCGTTCACCGACAGCGAACAGCAAGCGGCACACCGGCCGTTGCACGGCGGTCCGTTCAAGAATTTCCTGGCGATGCTGCACCGCATCCAGTCCGACTATCCGGCGGAAACCTCGCCAATCCGCACGGCGCTGGTAACGGCGCGTGGCGCACCGGCGCACGAACGGGTAATCCGCACCTTGCGCGACTGGAACATCCGTATCGACGAATCGCTGTTTCTGGCCGGCATGGACAAAGGGCCGTTTTTGCAAGCGTTCGGCGCCGACATTTTCTTCGACGACCAGCGCAAGCACTGCGACTCGGCCAGCCAGCATGTCGCCACCGGCCACGTGCCGCATGGGGTGGCGAACGAGCGGTAATTCCGGTGCAACACCAGATTTGGTGCCAAAAATATACTGGGCGCTGTATTTTAAAATAACTAGGAAATACTTGGCCGAAACCTATATTTACGGTCATACTCCCATAAATTTATACAAGCTTGAGGTGAATCGGCAGTTGCGCCAGCTTAATTCCCGCGCAACGCCCGCCGGTACTGGATCGCCTCGGCAATGTGCGCCGACCCGACTTTTTCCACCCCCGCCAGATCGGCCACCGTGCGCGCCACCTTCAGCACGCGATGGTAGGCACGCGCCGACCAGTTCAACCGCGCCATCGCGTTCCTGAGCAATTGCTCGCCAGCGACATCCGGCTGGCAATGCCGGTCGATTTCCCTGGTCGCCAGCAGGTTGTTGGACTTGCTCTGGCG
>JAYFNP010000301.1:0-1964 GCA_034933385.1 Burkholderiaceae bacterium
ACGCCGGTTAACAGCAACAGCGGCGCCCGCCCCTCAGCCTGGCCACTGCGCAAATCGCGCCGCGCCAGCAGATACAGCAACAAAGCCATCGCCGCTGCACCACCGAAGGCTCCAGCCTCGACCGCCGTCGCGGCTCCGACCAGCAACATCGCCGCCAACGCGCCGACCGAGGCGCCGCTGGAAACACCCAGCACATACGGGTCGGCCAGCGGATTGCGCAACAGCGTCTGCATCATCACGCCTGCCAGCGCCAGTGACGCGCCCGTTGCAAACGCCGCCAGCGCACGCGCCAACCGCAATTCGAGCAATATTGCCGGCAACGATGACGGTTCGCCGCGCAAAATTTCGATGCCCCCCGCCGCCAGATCAGCCAATGGCACATCGACCGAACCAAGCACGCAGGCCAGCAGCAACGACGCGAACGACGCGGCGAACAACGCGCCAACGATCAGCCCGGCGCGCCACGGTGCCGGCAAACCGCCGTTCTTTGCCGATTTTTCAGGGGGTATCATCAAAAATATGCCTATACCGCCAGCATTTTGGCGGCTTTTAAAAATACACTATTCAGTATATTTGAAATCCCAAACTATGAAATTCAGGTCCACTCACCCGGGAAAGGCTGAAGACTGAGGCGAACGGGACGGGTTGCAAGGCGCACAGCGACCGAGACCTATCAATACGATAGGCGAGCACCGTGCAACGCTGCCAACCACCCGTGCAGCCCTGTCTTCAGCCTTTCCTAAAAATCATACCTCGCCGACACCTTCAACTGCCTGCCCGCATCCGGATAAATACCGTACCGGCAACCATACGCATTGCTGAAGTAATGCTTGTTGGTCAGGTTCGCACCGCTGACCGCGAATTCCCACTGGCCGATTTTCTTTGCATAGCGCGCATCAAACGTCAGATGCGACGGAATTTTCGCGCTACAGGTATTGTCGAAATCGCCGCCATAGCGCTGTTCGTCTGCCCATTGCATGCCGACCGAAGCGGTCTGGCCGGAACCCGGCAACCATGACAGGCGGGCAGTTGCGGTATTTTTCGGTACCATCACCATTTCCCGGCCGGCGTACGACCCATCGGTGAAGCTCGCCTGAACATGCTGCGCATTCGCATTCAGCATCAAGGCCGGTGCGAGACGCAGGCTGGCTTCGATTTCGATGCCGCGCCGCCGGGTCGGGTCGAGATTCACGTTCGCGCCATAGTAGCCGGCGGTCGGATCGAAAAAGATTTCATCGTGCAGCTTGTGCTGGAATAGACGCACCGTCACCTTTTTCGCCTGGTTGCCAAGTGTCGCGCCAAATTCCAGATCGTTCGAAGTTTGCGGTTTCAACGGATCGTTTGCCAATGCGGTCTGCGCATTTTCGTCGGCGTTCCCGACGCGGTAACTGCGACCTGCCTTGGCAAATACTGTCGCCACAGGCGCAACCGCGTAGCTGCCTTGCAATTCCCATGCATTCAGCGACTGCTTGGTACTGTAAACGGCGGAACCACTCGAATCCTTGTCGAAATTCTCGTGGCGGAAGCCGGCGGCAACGCGTGCCTTGCCCAATTTCACTTCGTCGCGCAAATAGATGGCGCGCGAATTCTGTGTTGCATCCGCTTGCGAATAGGTACTATTGTCTGTGCGGTTCCAGTGCGTGAAATCCAGCCCTGCGACCAATTCATTGGTCACACCGCCACTCGCGCTCACCTTGCGCAACCGAGGCGAAAATTGGGTCTGATGCGTATCGTACTTCACGCTCGACGCCCCCCAGGAACCCAGATAAAACGCGTCCGCCTTGCGTTCGCGATGCGACAGCTCGGCCGCGGCTTCCCAGTCGCCGAGCTTGCGTTCGACAAAAGCGGTAAAACGGTTGGTGTCGATCGACGCATAATCATTCGGCGTGTTTGTCTGGCGAGGATTTTGGTTGAACTGTGCCAGCGTCAGCGCGCCTGGGAAACGCGAATCCTGACGCGACACA
>JAYFNP010000302.1:0-4865 GCA_034933385.1 Burkholderiaceae bacterium
GGCAGATGTCGATGCCATCCAGACAATCAACATGGAGGCATTCGCAAATCACCCGATCAGTCACCAAACCGAACATCTGATCGTCAACGCATTGCGAAAAGCCAACGCACTGACGCTATCCCTTGTTGCAGAACTTGATGGCCAGGTGGTCGGGCATATCGCCTTTTCACCCACGCCCATCAATGGCGTTGATTTGTCGTGGTTCACGCTCGGTCCGATTGCAGTGCTTCCGGCCTTTCAGAAAAAAGGCATCGGCTCGCAATTGATCCAAGCCGGACTTGCGGGATTGAAAGCGATCGGCGCGAAAGGATGCTCGCTGGTGGGCGACCCGAATTATTACCTCCGCTTCGGCTTCCGCCACAGCGACTCGCTATCAATTCCGGGCGTGTCGGCAGAATATTTCATGTGCCTGCCGTTAGCCGATCACATCCCAAGCGGAGAGGTCGCGATTCATCCGGCGTTTTTCGTTACCGAATGAAGTGACCCGAGACACTATCGCCCAAGCAAACCAGACGGGAACAACTTGAACCGATTAAATCATGACCTGCTATGATTGCACACGGTAAAAAGACTCACTAGAGAGACCGCCCTGCCGGAAACGGCATTAATGCCGGCACATCTGAATGCCCAGAAATAACCATGTATCACTCCCCCATCACTTACATCGACCCTTTGTTCCGCCCGCCAAGCGAAGCGCGTTCGTTGATTTTTCAGATCACCAACGGTTGTAGCTGGAACAAATGCACCTACTGTGACATGTACACCCAGCCGCAGAAAAAATTCTCGGTAAAGCCGGAAGAGGACGTGCTGCAGGAAATCGAATGGGCCGGCAAGAATCTCGATGGCGTACGTCGCGTGTTCCTGGCAGACGGCGATGCCATATCGCTGTCGAATCGGCGCCTGTTGGCCATCTTGAATGCGATTCGCGAAAATCTGCCGGAAGTAAATCGCGTAGCATCCTACTGTTCGCCAAACAATGTCACGCGCAAGTCGGTCGAAGATCTGAAGGCGCTGCACGAAGCTGGCCTGGATTTGGTGTACGTTGGTGCGGAATCCGGTGATGATTTCGTGCTGAAGGCCATCAACAAGGGGGAAACACACGATGGAACCGTCGATGCGCTGAACAAGCTTGGCGACGCTGGCATCAAACGATCGGTAATGATCATCAACGGTGTCGGCGGCCGGCGTTTCTCTGAACAGCACGCGTTAAATTCCGCGTTACTGATCAACCAGACCCAGCCGGAATACCTCGCCTCGCTGGTCATCAACCACCCACACGGCACTGAACGTTTTCAGGCCGGTTTTGGCGGCCAGTACGAGCTGATGGATCAGCACCAGCGGTTTCTGGAGTTGCGCCAGATGATCGATGCATTGGAACTGAAATCGACCATTTACCGCAGCGACCATGCGTCGAACCAGCTGGTGCTGAGGGGCGTGCTCGGCAGGGATAAGGAGCGCCTGCTGACGCAGATCGACCTGGCGGTCGAGCGACCGCAGGAAGCCAGATTGCGGCCTGTGTGGATTCGACCTTTCTAACAAGGTCTTGGGCGCCATGAAGCGACTGGCTCTTCCTTTCGTTGTCCTGCTGCTCGCTGGCTGCTCGACCACCGCACATTACCCAATCAATCCGCAACGCGACGAAGCGTCGAAAGCCAAGGAATACCGCTTCGAAAACCTCGAGCAAAGCGACAGCAGCAACAGCATCGCGATGACGCTGTTCTTTTCCGGCGGCGGCACGCGTGCGGCTGCGCTATCACATGGAGTGCTGGAAGAGCTCGCGGAAACCCGCGTAAAGTGGGAAGGACGGGAACGGACGCTGCTTAACGAAGTCGACGTGATCAGTTCAGTTTCCGGCGGCAGCATCACCGCCGCACATTACGGTCTGACACAGCAGCAGCATTTCACCGATTTCCCGGAAAGATTTCTGTACAAGGATTACCAGAACAGCATCATAGACAAGATTTTTTCGCTCGAAATCCTGACGCAATTATGGTCGCCAACCTATGGGCGCATCGAGGTCGTTGCAAACAAGTTCGACCAATCTCTGTTTCATGGGACGACCTATGGTGATCTGGCTAGACAGGGCAAGCGGCCTTACCTGATCATAAATTCGACCGACATGTCCACCGGCGCGCGCTTCCCGTTCACGCAGGAACAGTTTGACCTGATCTGTTCCGACCTGAATGCCTTTCCGCTAGCACGCGCAGTTGCCGCTTCTGCTGCCGTGCCGGTGGTCTTCAGCCCGCTGACGCTGAAAAATTACGCCAGCACCTGCGACAATGCCACCCAGAAGGAAGTTCGCCGCGACTGGCCAAACCTGCCGCCGAATCAGCAACTTCGCCTGAAGGAATTGCGCAGCTATCTCGACGAACAGCGGCGCCCATACCTGCACTTGCTCGACGGGGGGCTCGTCGACAACATCGGCATCGGCGGCACCCTGGACAATGCGGTCTTTTCCGGCAGCGCCGCCAACTTGGCGCGTATGATCGGTTTCAAGAACCTGCGCAAGGTGGTTTTTGTTGTCGTCTCGGCAGAAACCGATCCGAGCCTCGAATCCGACCTGAGCGACAAAGTACCGTCGATGCAGCGCGTTGCCATGGCACTGGCCGACATCCCGATCAATCACAACTCGCTCGAATCACTGATCCAGTTCCGCGAAACATTAAAACAATGGAAACAGCAGGTACAGCGAAAGTTCGGCCATGACATCGATTTTTACCTGATCGAAGTTTCACTACGGGACATTGCGAATGAAGCGGAACGCGAAAGTTTCAGAACGATTCCCACATCGCTGTCACTGCCGAAAAGCGATGTGGATCGTCTGCGCCAAATTGGCCGGAAGATGCTACGCGAGTCGCCGGAGATGCAGCGGCTGCTGCATGACATGCGTACAGAATCGGACAACATAGCCCGTTAATCCCGCGGTGGTTTGCCTATTCTCAATCAGGAACATGCATCATATGTGTGCGAACTTGCTATAATTGATACGCAAGCTTTGCTCAACGCATGCGCAATACAAGGAGCATCAGATGCCTCTTCAGGTACGCTTTCGGAAAATCATCACAATTCTGGTACTTCTCATTGCTGCCGGGCTGATTGCCTGGCATTTCCTGAAACCATCCTCCGACCATAATGGCATTGCCTATGGCAATGGCCGTCTTGAAGCAACTGAAGTCGACGTCGCGACCAAGGTTCCCGGACGCGTGGCCGAAATGCTGGTACGTGAAGGCGACAACCTGACCACTGGTCAGATTGCCGCCAGGCTGGATGCGGAAGATCTGGCAGCGCAGTTGCGCGCTGGCGAAGCCGCCGCCTCGCAAGCGCGTGATGGCGTTGCCAGCGCTGTCAGTCAGCAGAAACTAGCAAAGGTAACGCTGGCCAGAACGCGCGAACTGATCAAGAAAGGCTTCATCAGTGCAGATCGGCTCGATCGCGACATCAGTAGCCTGCAAACAGCGGACGCTGCGCTGGCCGCGGCGCGCAACAGGGTCAGCGAGGCAGATGCGCGCGTCGATGCGTTGCGTGTCAATGTTCACGATACCAGCCTGAAGGCTCCAGTCGCAGGTCGCGTCCTGTATAGGCTCACAGAACCAGGCGAATTCCTCGCAGCGGGGGGCAAAGCGTTCACACTACTCGACCTGGCCGACGTTTACATGTCGATTTATCTGCCGGCCGAAGAAGCCGGCAAAATTGCACTTGGCAGCGAAGGACGAATTCTGCTTGATGCACTGCCCGACATGCCAATCCCGGCTAAGGTCGTTTTCGTCGCACCACGTTCGCAATTTACTCCCAAAGAAGTCGAGACACGCAACGAACGCGAAAAGCTGATGTTCCGCATTAAGATCAAGGTCGATCCGGAGTGGCTTAGGCAAAATGCCGAAATGGCCAAGCCAGGCATGCCCGGCCTTGCCTATGTTCGTACCGAACCGGGTGCCCCCTGGCCTGCCAAACAAGGGCAATGAACATGAGCGATGCGCCCATCGCCCGATTGCAGGACGTCAGCCTGCATTACGGCGCGATCACCGCACTTGATCAAATAACCCTCGATTTGCCGGCCGGACGCATGGTCGCGCTGATCGGCCCGGACGGTGTCGGCAAGTCGTCTTTGCTGGCGCTGATTGCCGGAGCACGCAAAATCCAGTCCGGCACGATACAGGTCCTTGATGGCGACATCGGCAACCGGCATCAGCGCGCACAACTGCAACCACGCATCGCTTACATGCCGCAGGGCCTAGGGAAAAATCTTTACCCGACATTGTCAGTTTTCGAAAATCTCGATTTTTTCGGTCGTCTGTTTGGCCAGAATCGCGATGAACGCAAACGGCGCATCGACCAGTTGACCATCGCAACCGGCCTGCATCCGTTCCTTGACCGCCCGGCCGGAAAACTTTCCGGCGGCATGAAGCAAAAGCTCGGGTTATGCTGCGCGTTGATCCACGATCCTGATCTGCTGATTCTGGACGAGCCAACCACCGGTGTCGACCCCCTGTCACGCCGCCAGTTCTGGGAACTGATCGACGCCATCCGCGCGCAGCGCAACGGCATGAGCGTGCTGGTCGCGACCGCCTACATGGAAGAAGCCGAACATTTCGACTGGCTGGTGGCAATCAATGCCGGTAAGGTGATCGGCACCGGCTCGGCAGATGAACTGAAAGTGCAAGCGGGAGCCACCACGCTGGAAAAAGCCTTCATCCGCCTGCTGCCGGAAGAACAGCGTCAGGAACATACCCAGCTGACAATTCCGCCGCGCATCGGCAGCGATCAAGATTGGGCCATCGAAGCGGAAGGCCTGACGCAACGCTTCGGTGATTTCACCGCTGTTGACAATGTCAGCTTCAACATTGCGAAGGGAGACATTTTCGGAT
>JAYFNP010000303.1:0-4255 GCA_034933385.1 Burkholderiaceae bacterium
ACGAACATCTTCCAGCGTCAATCCCTTGGCAGCAAGGGCTTTGGGATTGCTCTGGATGCGCACGGCTGGCCGCTGGCCACCGCTGATGCTGACCAGTCCAACCCCGGGAACCTGCGATATTTTTTGCGCCAGCCGGGTATCAACATAGTCTTCCAGCTTGGTCAGCTGCAGAGTCGGCGAACTGACGGCTATGGTCAGGACTGGCGTATCAGCCGGATTGACCTTGTTGTAAATCGGCGGGTTGGGCAAATCGGTCGGCAACAAATTGCTGGCAGCATTAATGGCAGCCTGCACCTCCTGTTCAGCCACGTCGAGAGTCAGCTTCAAGCTGAATTGCACCGTGATGACGGATGCGCCCCCTGAACTGGTGGAGGACATTTGCGACAGTCCCGGCATCTGCCCAAGCTGCCGTTCCAGCGGCGCAGTGATTGACGAAGTGATGACTTCCGGACTGGCCCCCGGATAAAGCGTGACTATCTGAATGGTCGGATAATCGACTTCCGGCAAGGCCGATACCGGCAAGATGCGCCATGCCACCAATCCGGACAACAACAACGCCACCATCAACAAAGTGGTGGCGACCGGCCGGAGAATAAACGGACGCGAGGGATTCATTCCGCTTCTTTCAGCTAGTTGGACGACGATGCGCTGCTCTGGGTGCGGGGACCCGGCCCGCTACCCACATCACGTTTTTCCTGAGGCTGGCTCGCTTGCGCGGAAGCGGATGGACTGGCTTGAGGTACACGTTCGATGACTTTAATTTTTGCGCCATCGCGTAATTTGTCCAGTCCATCAATAACGACCTTCTGTCCTGGCGCCAGCCCCTCTTCGATGATGGTGTTGTCACCTGAGGTCGCACCGGTTTTGACCTTGGCAAGGCTGACAGTCATGTCTTCGTTGACGGTATAGACATAACTGCCGATCTTGCCCATTTGAACAGCAACCGTGGGAACGGTAATTGCATTGGGTTGCGCTCCCAGTTGCAAATGGACATTGACGAACTGGTTGGGAAACAACTCTTGCTTATCATTGGCAAAAACCGCCTTGATACTGATAGTGCCGGTACTAGTGCTGAGCTGGTTATCGACCGCCATGAGCTGGCCATCCGCCACTTTCGTGCGGTTATCGCGATCCCATGCTTCCACCTTAAGTGGCTGCTTTTGTGCTGACTTGGCCTGAAGCACCTGAGCCAAACTGACTTCAGGGATCGCAAACACGACATTGATCGGCTGAACCTGTGTAATCACCACGATCCCGTTGGCATCCGTCGTATGCACGATATTCCCGAGATCGACTTGCCGCAGGCCGACTCGGCCGCTGATCGGCGCAGTGATACGGCTATATGTCAACTGCAGTTTTGCGTTATCCACAGCACCTTTGTCCAGCTTCACCGTACCTTGGTACTGACGTACCAACGCTGCCTGCGTATCCACCTGTTGCTTGGCAATGGATTTTTGCGATAGCAATAATTGGTAACGCGCCAAATCCAGCTTGGCGTTTTGCAGCAAAGCCGTATCGCGCACCAGTTGTCCTTCGGCCTGAGTCAACGCTGCCTGATAAGGACGCGGGTCCAGCTCTGCCAAAAGTTGACCTTCCTTGACCAACTGACCTTCCCTGAAATGGATTTTCATCAGTTGCCCATCGACTCGGCTGCGCACGGTAGCCGTATAGGTCGAATTCACCGTTCCCAGCGCATTGATTTGCAGCGGCGCATCTTCTTTTTGTACGGTAGCAACGCTAACGGCTACCGCGCGGCCGCTGCCTCTCTGCCCTTTACCGTACTTGAATATGAACCAGTAAAGGCCGGCGGCGATGAATAGCAAAACAAAAAGGGAGACTGCGATGATGAGGATGCGACGTTTTTTGGAGTTCAATTCCAGCATTTTCAGTTCCGTGGATGGCGTGACATCTTTGTTATGACTGCATATCCGGATCAGCAGTATTTTTGATATTCGTTATATTAACCTCGATATTGTTTCAAAGGATTTCACAGTAACAGCAATGCATACCATCGCCTGATTGGGAAAAGCATAATGGACCAGCAGACTCGAGAAACGGTAGCGTATGAGTGCAACGAACCGTCAAATGGCATCGACCAGCTCAACCGATTCGTGTGCTAACACTTTCCGGGAAACGCATAACCACCTCCAGTCCTCCGCCAAGCGCATCGCACAGCATCATTTCACCATTGCATGTTTCGACTATGCGATGCACGATGGCCAACCCCAGTCCGCAGCTTCCCCGGGTAGCCCGCGCCGGTTCGATTTGGACGAACGCATCAAGCACGCAAGCCCGATGTTCCGGCGCAATTCCCCGGCCGTGATCGCGCACCCGCAAAGTCACGAATCCGGCCCGCTCCACTGCAAGAGAAATTTCTACCGGTGGAGACCCATATTGCAGCGCATTATCGATCAGGTTATCAAGAATGCGCTGCAGGTTGCCGCGATCGATCATGACTTTGCTGGCAGTGGCTGCATCTTGAACTTGCAACCCCACTGGACGCCCCATATCGCGATGGCGCACAAGTTCGTCGCCGACCGCTTGGGCGAACAATAGCGGTTCTGATGGCCTGCTGCCATTATCTTCACTGCGCAAGAAAGCCAGACATTGCCCCACGATACGCTCCATATCTTCCGTATCGCGCATGAGCCCATTGCATTCTTGTTCATTCTCCAGCAAGGCAATCCGCATACGCAGCCGTGTCAATGGTGCCCGCAAGTCATGCGTCAAACCAGCCAACATTTCACGACGCTCTGCATCAGCTTTGACCAGCTGCGCAACCATCGCATTGTGACACTCTGCCAAACGACGCACTTCCTTGGGGCCCTCAGGCACTGCGGTGCGCATTCGACCATCGGCTGTTGCATTCACGACCTCTGCCAGACGTGCCAGCGGTTTGATGATACTGAGCACGAACAGACCGGCAAACAGCATGAGTGCCGCCAACGAGAACGCCAGCCACAACCATAAATCATACGGTATATCGTACTGTTCAAAATTCCGCAATGGCCAGACCAGCCACCAGCGTTCCTCGCCAGCCGTGAACCCGATCCACAAACTGCGCTGCGGCTCGCCGTAATCAAGACGAATGACCGCCGGAACGTCTAGCAATTGGTCGAGATCAGTAACGAATTTTTTAACAAATTCGGAATCCGGCTTTTGGCTAGGTACAGAGTCATTGTCTGTCCGCAATTGCAATCTGCGCTCACCAAGTTCAAAGCCTGATAGCCGTTGGCGCGTTTCACGATCGACACCTGGCAGTATGACTTGCAATATCCGGATTTGCCCAGCTACAAGCCTTGCCGCTTTGCTGGCATGCTCCACTTTCCTGTTCCCCATGAACAGCGCAAGCGTTGCCATCTCCGCGATCAGCACGACGGCAATAACAAGCAGTACGGTGCGTGCGACCAGAGAAGACGGTATTAGTCTGGACAAGGTCAAGCTTGTACTCCTGCGATACCATCTCCATCGTATACGAATACGTAACCGACACCACGTACCGTCTGCAGGAAGCGTGGTTGTGCCGAATCTATTTCAATAAGTCGCCGCAAACGATGTACCTGAACATCAATGGCACGATCAAAGGATTCGCTATCATCACCGTGCGTCAATTCGAAAAGACGCTCACGTTTCATCGGTCGGTTGACATTGGAGACAAGCACATTGAGTAGTGCAAATTCACCGCTGGACAAGGGTACTGCCTGCCCGCTTCGGGAAAGTTGGCGAGTAGAACGATTGAGCGACCATTCACCGAAACAAAAAACGCCTCGTTGAGAAACAGGCGCAGCAGCAGGTTGTGTTTTGCGGCGCAACACCGCAGAGATACGAGCAACCAATTCGCGTGGATCGAAAGGTTTTCCAACATAATCGTCAGCGCCCAGCTCCAGACCAATAACGCGGTCTGCCGGATCATCGCGTGCCGTTAGCATGATGATGGGAAGCGATTCGTCGCGCTCACGCAAACGCCGGCAAGCCGCCAAACCGTTCTCGCCCGGCATCATCAGATCGAGCACGACAAGATGCGGTTGATAACGTTCCAGATAAATATCAATTTGTCGTGTATCGGGCAGTAAAAGCACATCATAGCCATGACGCCCTAGATAGGTCGCAAGTAACTGGCGCAATTCAGGATCGTCGTCAACGATGAGAATCTTTTTCATAAGCCAACCGACATTAAAAGTCTGATGTCATTTATTCTATATGGATAAACCATGTGCAATGCACAGATGAAATATTTTGAAAGAAAGAATTGCCC
>JAYFNP010000304.1:0-1634 GCA_034933385.1 Burkholderiaceae bacterium
AAGGCCATTTCGAAGCGCATGAATCCATCACGTTTCAATGGTGCCAGCCTGCTCGGTTTGCGTGGGCTGGTGTTCAAGAGTCACGGTAGTGCGGATGCGTATGCTTACGAATGTGCCATCCAGCGTGCGTACGATGCAGTCAGACGCGACGTGCTGCAACGCATTTCTCACACCATGGCAGAGCTGCTTCCGCCGTCGGAACCGCAAATTTCCAGCGTCGCGGCAAAGTCACTTTAAAAGAAAACAGCATGACTATTTACAGCAAGATTATTGGCACTGGCAGTTATCTTCCGCCCCGGCGTGTGACCAATGAAGAACTGGTTGCGCAACTGGCCGCGAAGGGCGTCGAAACATCGGACGAATGGATCGTCTCGCGCAGCGGAATCACTTCGCGCCATTATGCTGATCCAGGAGTGCTGTCGAGCGATCTCGGCGTCGAAGCCGCGAAAAAGGCGCTGGAGATGGCCAAGCTGCAGACGAACGATGTCGATCTGATCCTTTTGGCGACGACCACGCCGGATCACCTGGGTGGTTTCCCGAGTACTGCTTGCCGCGTCCAGGCGAAACTTGGCATCGAAAACCATTGTGCTGCGGTGGACATCCAGGCGGTCTGTAGCGGTTTCGTGTACGCGATGTCGATGGCTGATGCGTTCATTCGCGCCGGCATTCACAAGAACATTCTGGTAGTTGCGACGGAAATTTATTCCCGCGTCGTCGATTTCAATGACCGTTCCACTTGCGTGCTGTTTGGCGATGGCGCCGGCGCGGTGGTTGTGTCCGCTTCCGAACAGCCGGGTATCCTGGCCACCAAGCTGCATGCCGACGGAACGCACAACGACATTCTGCACATGGACGCGCGGCTGAATTGCGGCGTGCTCGAAGGCAGCGGTTTCATGTACATGGACGGGCAGGCAGTGTTCAAGCAGGCCGTGACCGTGCTTGATCAAGTCGGCCATGAAGTGATGGAACTGGCTGGCGTCGATCCTTCGCAAATCGACTGGCTGATTCCGCATCAGGCGAATGTACGCATCATGCAGAGCGCGGCAAAGCGACTGAAAATCCCGACCGAAAAAGTGGTGATAACCGTTGACTGGACAGCCAATACGTCTGCTGCGACAATTCCGATTGCGCTCGATACCGCGATGCGGGATGGGCGCATCAAGTCAGGACAAAATATCCTGATGGCGGCCATCGGTGGTGGTCTGACCTGGGGCGCGGTACTGGCCCGAATGTAATTCCCATTTATCAACCATTAACGAGACTATTCGCATGTCAAAATTTGCCTTTGTTTTCCCCGGCCAGGGTTCGCAAGCGGTCGGAATGCTGAACGGCTTCGCCGACAACAAAGTTGTGCGCGACACGATTGCCGAAGCGTCGGACGCATTGCAATTCGATTTGTGGGCAATGATCGCCGATGGTCCGAAGGAAAGTCTGGATCTGACGACCAATACGCAACCGGTGATGCTGTCGTCATCGGTCGCTTTCTATCGTGCATGGCTGGCTGCTGGTGGCAAAACGCCGGCGGTCGTGGCCGGACACAGTTTGGGCGAATTTTCCGCGCTGGTTGCCGCTGGCGTGATCGATTTCAAGGATGCGGTCAAACTGGTGCGCTTCCGTGCGCAGGCGATGCAGGA
>JAYFNP010000305.1:0-2824 GCA_034933385.1 Burkholderiaceae bacterium
AGCGCAGCCCGGTTAGGCAACTTCTCAGGGCGTTCGCCGCCCTGCTTTTGCTGCTTCATTGTGATATCCAGCGTCGTGTCGGCATGCAACGATATCTGGATGTATTCAGTAGGCGGCTGGGCGGTCTTCTCCGCACTTGGAAGGTTGACAACCCCCGGCGTAGTCAATGGGGCCACAACCATGAAAATCACCAGCAACACCAACATCACGTCGATATACGGCACGACGTTGATCTCGGATTTGAATTTGCGGGTGCGCCCGCCGCGCATCGATCCGGCCATTCGTCCCCCTTAGCGCGACTGCCTTTGCAGGATATTGGAAAACTCTTCGATGAAACTTTCGAAACGAATCGAGAGCCGATCGATATCATGCGAATAACGGTTGAAGGCGATCACCGCCGGAATTGCCGCAAACAGGCCAATCGCTGTGGCAATCAGCGCCTCGGCGATGCCAGGTGCGACTGCCGCCAACGTCGCCTGATGCACGTTCGCCAACCCGCGGAACGAGTTCATGATGCCCCAGACCGTACCGAACAGGCCGACATACGGCGATACCGAGCCGACCGACGCCAGAAATGCCAGATGCGATTCCAGATTATCCATTTCACGCTGATAGGCAGCATGCATCGCCCGCCTTGCGCCATCAAGCATCGCTGTCGGATCGAGGTTTTGCTTAGCGGAAGAAGATGCCTTGGCCTTCAGGAATTCGCTCATACCCGCTTCGAAAATCCGTTCCAGCGCACCACTATCAGGATTGCCGTTGGCGCGTTGGTATAGGTTCTGCAGACTGCCGCCGGACCAAAAGGCATGCTCGAATTTTTCCGTTTCCGAGCGAGCCCGACGAATCGTGAACATCTTGCGGAAAATGTAGGTCCAGCTCATCACCGAAACAGTCAGCAGCAATGCCATCACCAACTGCACAATCAGTGAAGCGCTGGTAATAAGGGAGATGAAGGAAAGGTCTTGTGTGACAGTCATGGAACTTGGATGAGATGAAGTCTGTTGAATAATAAGCGCTATTTGCCCAAAAAACAGGCACGGTTACAAACTGTAATGGGTAAGCCTATACCTTGCCCCTAATTTTTTCCAGTACTTCTTGCGGAAATGTCTGAGGACGCATGGATCCGCAACCGACGCAGGCTACCTTGATTTGTGCATTCGTCAACAAGGTGTTTGCGCACCATACCTGTTGAGCAAACTCAACCGACGCACGCCCGAGACGCTTGACCGAAACCGTGATTTTCAAATCGTCGTCCAGCCTAGCCGGTGCCAGATAATCGACCGTTGCGCCAGCAACGACGAACATTATCTTGTGCCGATCAATCAAATCTTGCTGGCTAACATCGATGGCACGCAGCCATTCGCTGCGCGCCCGCTCGAAAAATTTCAGGTAATTGGCGTAGTACACAACGCCACCGGAATCAGTGTCTTCGAAATAGACACGAACCGGCCAGCTAAACGATTGCGAACTGGTAGCCATTTCGGTCACATCCAACGTCTGATACGGATAAACACGTCATCCAGCACCGGCACCAGCGCCAGCAGCGTCAGGAATAACGACAACGGAATGGTGGCGAAATACCCGAATGCCTTGAAGCCGTAAGCGCCAACCACACCACCGATGAAAAACATCAGCAACAGACTGGAGAGCAGCGACAGCTTGTTGCGGTTGGCACGAATGTATTCCTCGTCTTCCTTGTCAGCCGTGCGGTTCCAGTAGCACATCCGGCCCAGTTCGATGCCGATATCGGTCACGATGCCGGTCACATGTGTCGTCCGAATGACCGCTGCCGAAATTTTGGTGATGATGGCGTTTTGCAAACCCATGATGAAGCACAACAGCATGATCGTGATCGAAACAAACAATCCCATGCAGCTATGAAAATATTCACCCAGCGCACCGAAAGCCAGCAGCAGCATCGCCTCGAACATCAGCGACAACGCATATTCGCTATGCAGCCGACGGTTGCGTGCCCAGTTGATCATCAATTCGGAAATGGCGGCGCCAATGGTAAATGACAGCAACGCCCCGATACCCGCCAGCGCAAATTCGAAGTTCCCTAGCGCCACCCCGTCCGCGACCGACGAAACGATACCAGTCATGTGGGACGTGTATTGCTTGACTGCCAGGAAACCGCCTGCATTCATGGCACCTGCGATAAATGCCAGCGACCAGCCCAGATGAACGTTGGCCCTGGGGCTACGTTTCTTTCCGGTCAGGCTGCGCAGGTAGTAAATCGGCATGTGGTTGTAGTTATTGTGTGAACAATGCCTGATCAGTTAGGTATCAGGCTTTGGGCAACGTCACCCCTTGCTGTCCCTGGTATTTTCCATTGCGATCCTTGTACGAAACCTCGCATATTTCGTCGCTCTCGAAAAACAGTACCTGGGCACAGCCTTCCCAGGCATAAATCTTCGCCGGCAACGGCGTAGTATTGGAAAACTCCAGTGTCACGTAGCCTTCCCAGTCCGGTTCGAACGGCGTCACGTTGACAATAATGCCGCAGCGCGCGTAGGTCGATTTGCCGAGGCAAATGGTCAGTACGCTGCGCGGAATGCGAAAATATTCAACCGTGCGAGCCAGCGCAAACGAATTCGGCGGAATGATGCAAACATCGCTTTTGACGTCGACAAAGGAATTTTCATCGAAATTCTTCGGGTCGACGATGGTGCTGTTGATATTCGTGAAAATCTTGAATTCGTCGGCGCAACGGATATCGTAGCCATAAGATGACAATCCGTAGGAAACGATTTTCTGGTCGTTCACTGTTCTGATCTGGCCGGGTTCGAACGGTTCGATCATCCCATGCTGCTGCGCCATGCGG
>JAYFNP010000306.1:0-2059 GCA_034933385.1 Burkholderiaceae bacterium
TGTTCGCGTTCAACCTGTTTCCGCTGCCGCCGCTTGATGGCGGTCGCATCGTCGTCAGCCTGCTGCCGTATCGTTGGGCGTATCAATTCTCGCGCATTGAACAGTATGGTTTCTTTATCGTGCTGGCGCTGGCATACTTCAAAATTATCCATTTCTGGATGATGCCGGTGATGTTCGTTGCCAACGTATTGCTGCACTTGCTGGTTTTTCCGTTGAACTTTATTTTGAAATGACCCGATAATCATGTACCCAGACCGTGTTGTCTCAGGCATGCGCCCCACTGGCGCGATGCACCTCGGCCACTATCATGGCGCCCTCAAGAACTGGATCAAGATGCAGTCCGAACAGCAATGCCTGTTCTTCGTCGCCGACTGGCACGCATTGACCACGCATTACGACGAGGCGGACAGCATCGAAAAAAGCACTTGGGACATGCTGATCGACTGGCTGGCGGCTGGTGTCGATCCGTCTCAGGCGACGCTCTTCATTCAGTCGCAAGTGCCTGAAGTGGCCGAACTGACGCTGCTGCTCGGCATGACGACGCCGCTTGGCTGGCTGGAACGGGTGCCGACCTACAAGGACCAGATCGAAAAGCTGGCGCACAAAGACCTTACGAACTACGGTTTTCTCGGTTATCCGCTGATGATGGCTGCTGACATTCTGCTGTACCGTGCCAACCTGGTTCCGGTCGGCGAGGATCAGATTCCGCATATCGAAATGACGCGCGAAATTGCGCGCCGTTTCAATAATTTCTATGGCCGTGAACCGGGTTTCGAGGAAAAGTCGAAGGATGCTATCAAGAAGCTCGGTAGCAAGCGCGCCAAGCTGTACAACGAACTGCGCACCGACTTCCAGCAGAACGGCAATGTGGATGCACTGGAACAGGCCAAAGCGATGCTCGACGACGCGCAAAACCTGTCGATGATCGACCGTGAGCGCTTGTTCGGCTACCTGGAAGGCAGCCGCAAGCTCATCCTGGTCGAGCCGAAGGCGATGCTGACTGAAGAATCGCGCATGACTGGTCTCGACGGGCAAAAAATGTCGAAAAGCTACGGCAATGCGATTTCATTACGCGAAGACAAAGACTCGTTGACCAAGAAAATCCGCACGATGCAGACTGACCCGGCGCGCATCCGTCGTACCGATGTTGGCGATCCGGAACGCTGCCCAGTGTGGCAGCTGCATCAGGTTTATTCAGACGGTGATACGAAAGAGTGGGTGGTCAACGGATGTAAATCGGCCGGCATTGGCTGCATCGAATGCAAGCAACCGTTGATTGAGGCTATTCTGAAAGAGCAGGAACCGATGCACGAACGCGCCCAACCATACCTGGATGAGCCTTCACTGGTGCGCGCAATCATTGCTGATGGTTGCGATACTGCGCGCAAGCTAGCACAGGAAACCATGCGCGACGTGCGCGAAGCAATGGGCATTCACTACGGCTGACAGGGTTGCGCGGATTTTGTTTGCAGGCTTCAAATTCGTACGTAACAACAAGGTTAATAACCTCCGTTATGTTTGACAGAAAAACGAAAGAACCATATAATTTCGCTTCTGTTCCCTGATAGCTCAGTTGGTAGAGCGACGGACTGTTAATCCGCAGGTCCCTGGTTCGAGCCCAGGTCGGGGAGCCACAGAATATAAAAGGGGTTACGTTTCGACGTAGCCCCTTTTTCTTTGCCTCTCAGGCAGAATATTTGGCAGCGCCTAATATTTCTTCAAATCACACGTATCCCATTCCTCATTTTGCCCTTGCAGACTGAATCTCGGTATTGGTTCAGTGTTGTCCCGAGTCCGTCGGAAGCCTCTTTCAAGACCAGCGTGTGAAATATGCCGCTTGATAGTTCAAAATTCAACTGGCCGGTTCAATAGTTACAACATTTACATGGAAGTTCAATCAAGGCATACTCGTTCCTGTGATGATGGAGTGAGGAGATGCCGTGAGTATTTTTGATGAATTGTTTCCGACTAGTCGTAGACGCCTAATTGGTACCGTGTCTGGAAATTCAATAATCTATGAGATGAATCGCCCCCGCTTTACTAGACACCTTTTTGCTTA
>JAYFNP010000307.1:0-6636 GCA_034933385.1 Burkholderiaceae bacterium
CCAGCACGTCGAAGCCACCGTGATCGACATCGAGCATCGCCAGTGCGGCATCGGCGATGGGGCGGGTGATGTCGCCCGTTGCCTTGACTTCGGCATAGTCGCGCACGCGGCGCAGCAGTCGGTTCGCAATGCGCGGCGTGCCACGTGAACGGCGCGCGATTTCGAATGCGCCGTCGTGGTCGATGTGCGCTTTCAGCAGCGCGGCGCTGCGGCTGACGATTTTTGCCAGTTCTTCGGCAGTGTAAAACTCAAGTCGCGAGACGATGCCAAAGCGGTCTCGCAGCGGATTGGTCAGCATGCCGGCGCGGGTGGTTGCGCCAACCAGCGTGAATGGCTGCAAATCGAGTTTCACCGAACGCGCGGCCGGGCCTTCGCCGATCATGATGTCGATCTGGAAGTCTTCCAGCGCCGGATACAGGATTTCCTCGACCACCGGCGACAGCCGGTGAATTTCGTCGATGAACAGTACGTCGTTCGCTTCGAGGTTGGTCAGGATCGCGGCCAGATCGCCCGGACGTTCGAGCACCGGGCCGGAAGTCTGGCGCAGGTTGACGCCCATTTCGCGGGCGATGATGTGCGCCAGCGTGGTTTTGCCCAATCCGGGCGGGCCGAACAGCAACGTGTGATCCAGCGCTTCGCGCCGGTTGCGCGCGGCGGTGATGAAAATTTCCAGCTGGCCGCGCGTTTTTTCCTGCCCGACGTATTCGTCCAGTTGCTTCGGGCGCAACGCGCGCTCAATCGCTTCTTCATTCGGCGACGAAGGCTCGGCGGCAATGATGCGTTGCGGTGTGAAGTCGTCGGTCTGGATGCTCATCGTTATGTCATCTTCAATGGCGGGGGGCATTACAATGGGCAATGCAGGTAGGTCGACTGGAGACTCTTCCAGACGCTCACCGAGTCGAAATTGTTCACCAGCGCACCCTCATGAGGGTTACCTTTGAATGCCTTCATACCGTGATGAATCATATAGCCTGGATAGTAGTTTGGTATGCCGATCGTGTCCACTTCGCTGCACAACTGGCTTAACAGCTCAGGGGTTTTCAGTATGTGATTCAGGGATTCCCCAAGCTTATTCTTTTTGTCGACAGGCACAGCCGAAAATGTGTTCATGATCAATACGGTTCCTGCCTGCCGGGCGGTCACATCGGTGACGCGTTTCGAATCGAATCGGGCGTAAATGCCAGCCAGTGCAAATAATTTTGCGGATGCTTCAAAGTCATCTTGAGCCAGACAGTCGACTACGCCTTTATACAGATCGGGCGGCGTGAAAGTATTCTTGGCTTGCGCGAGAGGGATGCAGTTCACGTTTTGAATCGTTGCGAGATTACCGTCTGCACGATAGTTCGTAACATTGCCGTTTTTCTCGACGGCGACTTGAGGGGAGGCAGATTGCGCGGTAGCCGACGCTGACACCACGGAGAGCAGGACGGATAAGAATGCCGGCAGATAAAGTTTTGATTGCATGTGTTTAACCAACATTGTCCTCTTAACAGTGTGGCTGGCGGTGGTCCGCGATACGCCAGCGTAGCGCGGATTCAAACTAGCCTTTGGCGAGCGCTTTTAACGCTAGCTTGATGCCGTCGGATACACCGGCACCGTCGGGTACCTGTTTCATCGCCAGCAGCGCTTCCTTGTCCGAATAACCGAGCGCCAGCAGTGCATTCAGAATATCGGCTGCCGCATCGCTATGCATTGCACCACTGGCAGTACCAAGGTCGGCACCCAGCTTGCCTTTCAGTTCGAGCAGTAGCCGTTCGGCGGTTTTCTTGCCGATGCCGGGGATTTTCGTCAGCCGACCGGCTTCCTGCAACGTGACTGCCTGTACCAGATCGGTAACCGACAGGCCGGACAGGATTGCCAGCGCGATGCGCGCGCCGACGCCGGAAATCTTGATCAGTTGTCGGAAAGTCGCGCGTTCTGCCTGCGTGCCGAAGCCATATAGCAGCTGGGCATCTTCGCGTACAACCAGGTGTGTAAACAAAGTGATTTTTTCGTCAACGGCCGGCAGGTTGTAGAAGGTGCTCATCGGCACATCGACTTCATAGCCGACGCCATGACAATCGACCAGCAATTGCGGCGGGTTTTTTTCGAGCAGGATACCGGACAGGCGACCAATCATGATGTGTATACTGATAATTGATACAGTATATGATACATGACTGTGGGTAGTATTCCTACCCGACCAGCCTTCCCCGTTTCATCCGCAGCCCTTTGTTGGTTAACGCGCCCAGTTTTGCCAGTGTATCGCCGCCATGGGCATGGCAAATGGCGACGCCGAGTGCGTCGGCAGCGTCGGTGCCGGGCAGTTCCGGCAGCGACAGCAGTCGCTGAACCATGTCCTGCACCTGCTGTTTGTGCGCTTTGCCGTGGCCGACTACCGCTTGCTTCAGTTGCAGCGCCGTGTATTCGGAAACGCTCAGGTTCGCGGCAACCAGCGCGGAAATTGCCGTGCCGCGCGCCTGCCCAAGCAATAACGTCGATTGCGGATTGACATTGACGAATACCTTTTCGATTGCAGCGCAATCGGGCTGATAAGTCCGGATGATTTCGGCAACGCCATCGAAGATGATTTTCAAGCGCTCAGGTAGTTCGGAAGCAGTCGGCGTGTTGATCGTGCCGGAGGCGATGTAGGCCAGCTTGTTACCCTGTTTGGTAATAATGCCGAAGCCGGTGGTGCGCAGGCCGGGGTCGATGCCGAGGATTTTCATCTGCCAGCCTGCGTGGCACGCGGATCAGTGCCGGAAATGGCGCACGCCGGTGAACACCATCACCAGGCCGCGTTCGTTCGCTGCATCGATCACTTCCTGATCGCGCACCGAACCGCCCGGCTGGATGATGCAGGTCGCACCGGCATCGGCGACCACATCCAGCCCGTCGCGGAACGGGAAGAAGGCGTCCGATGCGACCGCCGAACCAGCCAGCGACAGGCCAGCCTGCTGTGCTTTCATTACTGCAGCACGCGCGGCATCGACGCGGCTGACCTGACCTGCGCCAACGCCGAGTGTCATGCCATTGCCGCAAAAAACTATCGCGTTCGATTTGACGAATTTCGCCACACGCCAGGCGAACAGCATGTCTTCGACCTGTTTCGGTGTCGGATGCAGTTTCGTGACGACTTCGAGTTCGGAAAAGGCGAGGTTTCTTGCGTCCGGTGATTGCAGCAGCACGCCGCCGCCAACGCGTTTTATTTCATAAACGTTCAAGCCCTTGCCGAGCGGGATTTGCAACAGGCGCAAATTCTTTTTCGTCCCAAGAATTTTCAGCGCTTCGTCGGTAAACGACGGTGCGATCAAGACTTCGACAAACAGCTTCGCCACATCCTGCGCAGCGACTGCATCGAGTTCGCGGTTGAAGGCAATGATGCCGCCAAAGGCGGCGTCCGGATCGGTCTGCAGCGCCTTGCCGTAGGCTTCTTTCAGGTTTTCTCCGGTAGCGGCGCCGCATGGATTCGCATGCTTGATGATCACGCACGCCGGTTGGTCGAAAGTTTTCGCGCATTCCCAAGCAGCGTCGGCATCGGCAATGTTGTTGAACGACAGTTCCTTGCCCTGCAGCTGGTGATAAGCGGCCAGCGTGCCGGCGGGTGCAGACAGTTCGCGGTAGAACGCTGCCGACTGGTGCGGGTTTTCGCCGTAGCGCATGTCTTGCACTTTTTCAAACGCGAGGTTCATCATTTGCGGATAGCGGTTGCGGGTCGCGTGCTGCTTGTCCGGACCAAGGCTGGACAGGTAATTCGCAATCGCCCCATCGTATTGGGCGGTATGCGCATATACCTTTTTCGCCAGATCGAATTTCTGGTCGTAGGACAATTCGCCGTTGTTTGCCTGAAGTGCGGCGATCACCGGCTGGTAATCGGCCGGATCGCAGATGACGATTACGTCCTTGTGATTTTTCGCCGCCGACCGCAGCATCGCCGGCCCGCCGATGTCGATATTCTCGATCGCGTCGGCCAGCGTGCAGTCGTCCTTCGCAATCGTCTGCTGGAACGGGTACAGGTTGACAACCACCATGTCGATGGTTGAAATGCCGTGCTTTCCGAGCGCCGCCATGTGTTCCGGCAAATCGCGCCGGGCGAGAATGCCGCCGTGCACCGTCGGGTGCAGCGTTTTCACGCGACCGTCCAGCATTTCCGGGAAACCGGTGACATCGGCGACTTCGGTCACCTTGAGGCCATTGTCAGCGAGTAATTTGGCAGTACCGCCGGTGGACAGGATAGTGACGCCGAGCGAAGACAGCGCGCGGGCGAAGTCGACAACGCCAGTTTTGTCGGAAACGGAAACCAGGGCTTGCTTGATCATAATAATCCGTGTTGCAGCAATTTCTTGCGCAAGGTATTGCGGTTGATGCCGAGCATGTCAGCGGCATGTGATTGGTTGCCGTCAGCGCGCGCCATCACCACTTCGAGCACAGGTCTTTCAACAGTCAGGATCATCATGTCGTAGATACTGGAAGGTATCTGATCACCGAGGTCGGCGAAATACGCTTCGAGACTTTTCTGAACTGCATGCTGGATATCTTCCTTGCTCATGTTGCTGCACCATTCGTTTTTAAGGATGCGTTGACGGGGTTACGCGGCAAATTTTGTTTGCGCAGACTGGTATTGTAACCTTTTGCCATACGCTTTTTGCGCTTCAAAAAACGTATCGACTGCTTTTAATTGCGCTTCGCAGGTTTCGATGCGGTTCATCTGTTGCCTAAACGCTTCACCGTCGGGCAAATCACGGACATACCAGCCGATATGTTTGCGCGCAGTGCGCAGGCCAGTGTATTCGCCGTAAAACGCATAATGTGCGCACAGATGTTGTGTCATCAAACGGCGTACATCATCGATTTCGGGCAAAGGTAAAGGCTCACCGGTACGCAGGAAATGATCGATTTCGCGGAAGATCCATGGTCGACCTTGCGCCGCACGGCCGATCATCACCGCATCGGCCCCTGTTCGATCGAGCACGAAGCGCGCTTTTTCCGGCGAATCGATGTCGCCGTTCGCCACTACCGGAATCGACACAGCCGCTTTTACTGCGGCGATCGTGTCATATTCCGCTTGGCCGGCATAGCCGTCGGCGCGGGTGCGGCCATGCAACGTCAGCATCGCGATGCCGGCTGCTTCGGCCATTTTCGCGATGGTCAGTGCGTTGCGGTTGTCGCGATCCCAGCCGGTGCGGAATTTCAGCGTTACCGGCACGTCGACTGCCTTGATGACCGCATCCAGAATCGAGCCGACTTTAGCTTCGTCCTGCAACAGTGCCGAGCCGCACCAGTTGCTGCACACTTTTTTTACCGGACAGCCCATGTTGATGTCGATGATTTGCGCGCCGCGCTCGACGTTGAGGCGGGCGCACTCGGCCATTTGTGCCGGATCGGAACCGGCGATCTGTACCGCTTTCGGTTCCATCTCGCCCTCGAGATCGGTGCGACGTGCGCTCTTGTCGGTATGCCACACCAGCGGATTCGCGGCCGCCATTTCGGAAACCGCATAGCCGGCGCCGAGTTCCTTGCACAACTGCCGAAACGGACGGTCGGTGACACCGGCCATCGGCGCGACGAA
This sequence comes from Burkholderiaceae bacterium, assembly GCA_034933385.1. GTDB lineage: Bacteria > Pseudomonadota > Gammaproteobacteria > Burkholderiales > Burkholderiaceae_D > QZKY01. The sequence continues at coordinate 5,549 of JAYFNP010000307.1, forward strand.
TACGTTATTGCGCAGGGCATAGTGGCCGATTCGCATGGGATGGGTAATGAAAATGGGAATGGGTTGCATATTCTACCTGAAATGCTGCCCAAAAAACAGGCAGATCGAGCCGAGGCGTGTTTTGCGCAATGGACTGCGGCAACAGGCGTTGCACGCTGCGGCACGGCGGATATTCGACGAAGAAATATACTGCGCTCAGTATATTTGAAAGGCCGCCAAAATTCTGGCCTGACGAGGTGTTTTTAGAATATACCTAGGGAAAAACAGGCGTTCGGGCGGCTTTACCTGGCATCGGTGAAGCGTTGCGGATAATGCGGTTCGAGGATGTCGTGCGGATGGAAACCGAACGCGCCGCCGCGCCTGACCTGGGTCAGATCGGCAAAGAAAAATTCCAGCGCACTGCGCACGCTGCGGAAAGCGAGATCGCTCCACGGCATATCCGTTTCGGAAAAGAGCTTCACCTCCAGGCTCTCGGCGCCCGGCTTGAAATCCAGATCGAGCAGCTTCGCGCGATAAAACAGATGCACTTGATGGATCGGCGGCAGGTTGATCAGAGAAAACAGCCGCTGTTCGACGTCGATACGCGCACCGGCTTCTTCGACCGTCTCGCGTCGTGCAGCATCAACGGTCGTTTCATCGTTTTCCATGAACCCGCCCGGCAGCGTCCACAGGCCGGAACGCGGCTCGATGGCGCGGCGGCACAGCATAATCTTGGTTTCGCCGTCGGTCTCCCAGACAGGTATCGAGCATACGACCAGTTTCGGATTCTGGTAATGGATCGTGCCACAGTTTGGGCAGATATGACGCGGCAGATGATCATCCGGCGGGATATCGAGCGTGACCGGGTGGGCGCATTGCGAACAGAATTTCATGATGAGGAAAAATTGCCAAACTGATCAAGCGTGCCAGTCTACCACCCATCGGTATTGGCTTCATTCCGAAGAAAAATGACGGCGCGAAAGCATGGCCGCTCCTTTTATACGCAGGGACTCATCGTTTGCGCATTTTACCTAGGTGATATACAATAGCAGGCTCAGACGCGGGGTGGAGCAGTCTGGCAGCTCGTCGGGCTCATAACCCGAAGGTCG
>JAYFNP010000308.1:0-6822 GCA_034933385.1 Burkholderiaceae bacterium
TTCGCCGATCTTTTTCAGGATCGCGTCGTCGCCCTTGGCAAACAGCCGCGCGACGTAGGATTTCTCGGGGTCGCCGCCGTTGGCCAGCTTGCGCGATTCGATGATGCCGGCCAGCCGGTTCAGTATGTCATTCATTTGTAAATGTCCTTCGGGTCTTTCAGCACCGGTTCGACGATATGCCATGCGCCGTCGTCGAGTTTTCGGTAAAAGCAGTTGTGCCGACCGGTATGGCAGGCGATGCCGCCGACTTGCTCGACTTTCAGCAGCAGCACGTCTTCGTCGCAATCGACGCGGATTTCGACGACTTTTTGCGTGTTGCCGGATTCCTCACCCTTGCGCCACAGCTTCTTGCGCGAGCGGCTCCAGTAGACGGCGACGCCGTTTTGTACCGTCAGCTGCAGTGCTTCGCGGTTCATCCACGCGAACATCAATACGGCATTGGTGCCGACTTCCTGCGCGATCACTGGCACCAGGCCGTGTTCGTCCCACTTGATCTGATTCAACCATTTACCGGTAGTCGTCATGCGAGCCTCACCGGAATGCCCTGTTGCGCCATGAATTGCTTGGCTTGTTGCACGGTATGTTCTCCATAATGAAAAATGCTGGCGGCAAGCACCGCATCGGCATGGCCTTGCTTGATGCCGTCGGCCAGATGCTGCAGGTTGCCGACGCCGCCGGAGGCAATCACCGGGATGCTGACTGCATCTGAAATGTGGCGCGTCAGTTCGAGGTCGAAGCCGCTTTTGGTGCCGTCGCGATCCATGCTGGTCAGCAGGATTTCGCCGGCGCCGAGCTGCTGCATCTTCTTCGCCCATTCGATCGCATCCAGCCCGGTATTGTTGCGCCCGCCGTGGGTGAATACTTGCCATTTTTCGGGGCCAGTCTGCTTGGCGTCGATCGCCACCACAATGCATTGCGAACCGTAGCGCAGTGCCGCATCCTGCACCAGTTGCGGGTTGGTCACCGCCGAGGTATTGATGCTGACCTTGTCCGCACCGGCATTCAGCAGCCGGCGCACGTCCTCCACGGTGCGCACGCCGCCGCCGACGGTCAGCGGAATGAACACCTGCGATGCAACATCCTCGATGATATGCAGGATCAAATCGCGCCCGTCGCTCGATGCGGTGATGTCGAGGAAAGTCAATTCGTCGGCACCCTGTTCGTCGTAGCGGCGCGCGATTTCGACCGGGTCGCCGGCATCGCGCAATTCGACAAAATTCACGCCTTTGACCACGCGGCCTGCGGTGACGTCGAGGCAGGGAATGATACGTTTAGCCAGCATAACTCCAATTCCTGTTGAGGTCGGCCACCTGAATAAACAGGTTGGTCGAGAGACCGATACGGCCTTCGGCCGCGCGTGCCATTTCCGTTTCTGACCGCAAACGGAAGTGGGGCGGCAGCCGCAAACCGATAACGGTCATTCGCCAGTCAGTTTGTCGGCGCGTGCCTGGGCTTTCTTCAAATCGAGCGTGCCTTCATAGATCGAACGGCCGCAGATTACGCCTTCGATGCCTTCGTCGCGCACTGCGCACAACGCTTCGACATCCTTGATGTCATGCACGCCGCCGGAGGCGATAACCGGAATCTTGACCGCTTGCGCCAGTTTGACCGTCGCATCGAGGTTGATGCCGCCCATCATGCCGTCGCGTCCGATGTCGGTATAGATGATCGATTCGACGCCATAACTCTCGAACTTCTTGCCGAGCGCGATCACGTCGTGCTTCGACAGTTTGCTCCAGCCATCGGTCGCGACCTTGCCATCCCTTGCGTCCAGTCCGACGATGATGTGGCCGGGGAAGGCGCCGCAGGCATCTTGCAGGAAGCCCGGATTCTTGACTGCGGCGGTGCCGACGATGATGTACGAGATGCCTTCGTCGAGGTATTGCTCGATCGTGTCCAGATCGCGGATGCCGCCGCCGAGTTGTACCGGAATCTGGGCAATGTTGTTGGCTTGGGCGAAATCCTGAACCGTTTTGACGATCGATTGGATGGCCGTCCGGTTTTTCGGTTTGCCGGCAACGGCGCCGTTCAGATCGACCAGATGCAGGCGGCGCGCGCCTTGCTCCAGCCAGTGTTTCGCCATGTCGGCGGGGTCATCGGAAAATACCGTGGCTTGATCCATGTCGCCTTGCTTCAGGCGAACGCAGAGACCGTCCTTGAGGTCGATGGCAGGAATGAGCAACATGACTGAAAATCGCAAATAAAAAAAGGTTGAACGAAATGATTGTGCTGCAATTACGGGTTCCAGTGAACGAAATTATTGTATAGCTTTAAGCCGGTCGTGGCGCTTTTTTCCGGATGGAACTGGGTCGCGAACAAATTGTCTTTAGCGACTGCGCTGCAAAACGGTGCGCCGTACACGGTTTCGCCGACCATGTGCGCTGGATTAGCCGGCACCGCATGGTAGCTGTGCACGAAATAAAAATAGCTGTTGTCCGGGATGCCGGCCCACAGCGGATGCGCCGCAGTCTGGTGCACGCGGTTCCAGCCCATCTGTGGCACCTTGAAGCGCGAGCCGTCTTCTTGCAACTGGCCATCGAGCCGGAAGCGCACCACTTTGCCGGGCAACAATCCGAGACAGGGCGTATCGCCTTCCTCGCTCAATTCGAACAGCATCTGTTCGCCGACGCATACGCCGAACAGCGGCTTGCTGCGCGCCGCATCCAGCAGCGCTTCGAGCAGGCCGGATTCGCGCAGGCTGCGCATGCAGTCCGGCATCGCGCCCTGGCCGGGCAATACCACCCGGTCGGCCTTTTGCAGGTCGGCGACTTCGCCGGAAATTTTTACGTCCATTTCTGGCGCGACATGGCGCAAGGCTTGTGCGACCGAGCGCAGATTGCCCATTCCATAGTCGACGACAACAATTGTTTTCATAAATAGACAGAAATCAGGAAAGCGTCACATCAAGAGGTGCTTGCGGGCCAGCCGCAATTACAGGCTGCCCTTGGTCGATGGAATGGTTCCCGCTGCGCGCGGGTCGAGTTCGATCGCCATGCGTACCGCCCGGCCGAAGGCCTTGAACACGGTTTCGCACTGGTGATGCGCATTTTCGCCGCGCAAGTTGTCGATATGCAGCGTAACCAGCGCGTGATTTACGAATCCCTGGAAGAATTCGCGCGTCAGATCAACGTCGAACGTACCGGTGGTGGCACGTACGAACGGCACATGGAATTCCAGTCCGGGACGGCCGGAAAAATCGATCACCACACGCGACAGCGCTTCATCGAGCGGCACATACGCATGACCGTAACGGCGAATGCCCGTGCGGTCGCCCATCGCTTTGGCAAATGCCTGGCCGAGCGCGATACCAATATCCTCAATGGTGTGATGAGCATCGATCTGCAAGTCGCCCTTGGCGGCGATTTCCAGGTCGATCAAGCCGTGGCGCGCGATCTGATCCAGCATGTGATCGAAAAACGGCACACCGGAATCCAGTTTTTGCTTACCGCTGCCGTCGAGGTTGATCGCGACGCGGATTTGCGTTTCGCTGGTATTGCGGGTGATTTCTGCAGTTCTGGGCGAAGACATAAATGGGTTCGGCAAAGATTATCGGGCGATGCAGGCCGTGAAGGCATCGAGGAACTGGCGGTTCTCTTCCGGCGTGCTGATGTTGACGCGCAGGCAGTTGGTTAACAATGGATGCATTTTACCCACATTTCGGATCAAAACCTTGCGCGCCATCAGTTTTTCGAAAACCTGATCGGCATTGGCGACCCGAAACAGCAGGAAATTCGCGTTCGACGGGAACACTTCGACGCCGGGCAAGGCTGCCAGCAAGGTCGCCTGTTTCTCCCGTTCCACGCGCAACAATGCGGCCTGATAGTCGAGAACCGATACATTTTCCAGTGCGAATTCGACCGCCGCTTCGGTCAGCACGTTGACATTGTACGGCGGGCGCACTTTTTCGAACTGTTGCAGCAAGTCGTTCGAGGCCGACATGTAGCCGAGGCGCACTCCGGCCAGACCGAGCTTGGAGACGGTACGCATCACCGCCAGATTGGCGAATTCCGGCAAGCGCGGCATGAAGCTGGTCGGCGAGAACGGCTGGTAGGCTTCATCGACCACGACGATGCCGGCGTTGCCCTGGGCGCGCAGGATTTCAACGACTTCGTCTTCGGCATACAGGTTGCCGGTCGGATTGTTCGGATAGGCCAGATAGACGATTGCCGGCTTATGTTGCTTGATCGCCGCCAGCATCGCCGGCAGGTCGAGCGAAAAGTCGGCTTTTAGCGGTACACCGACGAATTCCAGGCCGGCGAACTGGGCGAACATCTGATACATCACGAAGGTTGGCACCGGCGCGATCACTTTCACCGGTTCGGCCCGGTCGCGGCGCGCGCAAGCGACCGAAATCAGCGAAATCAGCTCGTCCGAACCGTTGCCGAGCATCACGTCGTAACCGGCCGGTACGCCCATCTTTGCGCAGATCAGCGCTTTCAGCCGGGTGTACGACGGAATCGGGTAGCGGTTCAGCGCCACGTCCGACAGCCGGCGTCCAAGTTCGACGCGCAATTTTTCCGGCAGCAGGTAGGGATTTTCCATCGCGTCGAGCTTGACGAAGCCTTCGGAGGCGCCGACATGGTAGGCGTTCAGTGCGCGTACGTCGGGACGGATGATGTTTTCAATCAGAGACATGATTTTCTTCATTTTCGGGCCAGAAATATACTGGCCTGTGTATTTAAAATGTGCCTCAGAATATCTGGCCTGACGGGGTATTTTAAACACATACCCCACCATTTTAAGGTTATTTAGCGCCGCAGACGGTATTCTGCGCTGCGCGCATGGGCTTCCAGCCCTTCGCCGTAAGCCAGTTCGGCGGCGACTTTGCCCAGTGTTTGCGCGCCGCTTTCGCTGACCTGAATCAGGCTGGACCGTTTCTGGAAATCATACACGCCCAGCGGCGAGGAAAAACGCGCGGTACGCGAAGTCGGCAACACATGGTTCGGTCCGGCACAATAGTCGCCCAGCGCTTCGGACGAATAGCGGCCAAGGAAAATCGCGCCAGCATGGCGGATCGCATTGGCCCATTGCTGTGGATTTTGTGCCGAGATTTCCAGGTGTTCCGGTGCAATCAGGTTGGCGATGGTGCAGGCTTCGTCCATGTCGCGCACCTTGACCATCGCGCCGCGGTTGGTCAGCGAGGTGCGGATGATCGGTTCGCGCGACATTTGCGGCAGCAACAGATTGATGCTGGCCTCGACGCGCTCCAGGTATTCCGCATCCGGGCACACCAGGATCGACTGCGCCAGTTCGTCGTGTTCGGCCTGCGAAAACAGATCCATCGCAATCCAGTCCGGATCAGTGCTGCCGTCGCAGACGATCAGGATTTCCGACGGCCCGGCGATCATGTCGATGCCGACCGTGCCAAACACACGCCGTTTGGCTGCGGCAACGTAGGCATTGCCTGGGCCGACGATTTTGTCCACCGGCGGTACGGTTTCAGTGCCGTAGGCGAGTGCACCGATTGCTTGTGCACCGCCGATGGCAAACACGCGATCGACACCGGCAATCGCTGCCGCCGCCAGCACCAGTTCATTGCGGGTGCCGTCCGGCGTCGGCACGACCATCACGATTTCCTGCACGCCGGCGACTTTCGCCGGAATCGCATTCATCAGCACCGATGACGGATAAGCCGCCTTGCCGCCCGGCACGTAAATGCCGACGCGGTCGAGTGGCGTGACCTTTTGGCCCAGCAGCGTGCCATCGGCTTCGGTATAGGTGAAGCCGTCCGAGCCGCATTCCTTGTACTGGCGCTGGTGGTAGGCACGCACGCGGTCGGCCGCAGTCTGCAGCGCGGCGCGCCGCTGCGCTGGCAACGCGGCCAGCATGTCGCGGCATTCTTCCAGGCTGATTTCCAGCGCTGTAATGCTGGCGGCACCGGCGCGGTCGAAACGGTTGGTGTATTCGAGCACGGCGGCATCGCCACGTTTCTTGACGTCTGCGAGGATCGATGCGGCGGCGCGGTCAATCGCTTCGTCTTCAGCGGCTTCGAAAGCCAGCACCGCAGCGAGTTGCGTCTTGAAAGTCGGGCTGGCGGTATCGAGCTTGCGGATTTGAATCGACATGAAAACTCCTTCGTGACAGGAAACGCCTTTATTCGGCCGACGCTTTGCCGAATGCGTCAAGGATCGGCTGCAGCAGGTCGCGCTTCAGTTTCAACGCCGCCTGATTGACCACCAGCCGCGATGAAATGTCGGCGATGTGCTCGACTTCGACCAGATTGTTCGCGCGCAAGGTGTTGCCGGTGCTGACCAGATCGACAATCGCTTCGGACAGGCCGACCAGCGGCGCCAGCTCGATCGAGCCGTACAGCTTGATGATGTCGACATGCACGCCTTTGCTGGCGAAATGCTCGCGCGCGGCCTGCTCGTACTTGGTGGCGATCCGCAGCCGTGCGCCTTTCCTGACGGCATTCGCATAGTCAAACCCCTTCGGGGCTGCGACCGACAGATGGCATTTTGCGATGTGCAGGTCGATCGGCTGGTATAGCCCGCCGCCGCCGTGTTCCTGCAGCACGTCCTTGCCGGCGACGCCGAAATCGGCCGCGCCATACTGCACGTAAGTCGGCACGTCGGACGCGCGCACGATGATCACCTTGATATTGTCGTGGTTGGTGGGCAGGATCAGCTTGCGCGAAGTTTCCGGATCTTCGGTGACGGTAATGCCGGCATTTTCGAGCAGCGGCAGCGTTTCCTCGAAGATGCGGCCTTTCGACAGTGCCAGGATCAGTTGCTGCGACTGGTTGTTTGCGGTTGGGTTCATTCCTTTTCCCTGCTGATGGTTGCGCCGACGGCGGACAGCTTGTTTTCCATCCGATCGTAG
>JAYFNP010000309.1:0-2140 GCA_034933385.1 Burkholderiaceae bacterium
GGCACCCTTCTCGTACACGGTGACGGTATAGAAATTGTTGATTTCAACGAACGAATCGGGGCGTACCGGATGTGCCATCGGGCCGGCATCTTCCGGAAACTGGAACTGGCGCAAAGTACGCACATCTTCGATTCGTTTGACAGCGCGCCCGGATGGCGTGCCCATCATGTCGGCAGAAAATTCCTGGTCGCGGAATACCGTCAATCCTTCTTTCAACGAAAGCTGGAACCAGTCGCGGCAGGTGACGCGATTGCCGGTCCAGTTGTGGAAATATTCGTGACCAACCACCGATTCAATGTTCGCGTAATCGATATCGGTCGCGATTTTCTGATTGGCCAACACGAACTTCGTGTTGAAGATATTCAAGCCCTTGTTTTCCATTGCCCCCATATTGAAGTCACCGACGGCGACGATCATGAAACGGTCGAGATCCAGCTCCAGCCCATAGCGCGATTCATCCCAGCGGATGCTGTTGACCAGCGAATCCATCGCGTGCTGCGTCTTGTCTAGATTGCCCTTCTCGACCCACACCTGCAGCAAAGCGCGCCGTCCGGATTTCAAGCGGATTTTCTGCTCCTGACAGACCAGTTTTCCGGCAACCAGTGCAAACAGGTAAGAAGGCTTGTTGAACGGGTCTTCCCATTTCGCATAGTGGCGACCGCGGCCAAGATCGCCCTGCTCGACCAAATTGCCGTTTGACAGCAGCACCGGATATTTTTTCTTGTCCGCACGCAGCATCACGGTGAATTTCGTCATCACGTCCGGTCGGTCCGGGAAGAACGTGATCTTGCGAAACCCTTCGGCTTCGCACTGCGTAAAAAAATTGCCGTTTGAAACGTACAACCCCATCAGCGACGTGTTCTTCTCTGGCTGGATCACGGTTTCGATTTCCAGCATCGCCGTGTCCGGCGCATTGAAAATGCGCAGGTTGCCGCCTTCGAGTGCATAGTCCGACTTGCGCAGTGTGACACCGTTCATGCGCAGTTGCGCCAGTCTCAGGCCGTTTCCGAACAACAGAACATCGCTGGCTGTGCTGCCCGGACGGCGCGTCAGCGTCATCCGGTTGGCAACATGAGTTTGTTGCGGATCGAGGTCGAAACCAAGCTCGATACGTTCGACCCGATAATCAGGTTGCGTATAGTCTTGGCGGAATACCGCTTGGGAAAGTGTTGTCGGCATGGGAAATGAGATCGTCAAGAATGAAGACAACCGACATTTTACCAAGACGCGCAACGATGAATGCAAAACCGTCACAACGCTCAGGCGGATTGCGTGCTGATGACCGAACGCTCAGCCAACACAATCGCTGCCCGGAACCGGGCGGCGAGGCAGGATATCCGCGATTTCAGGTGTGGCCAATGACTGGATGAGGCCGATAAGGCGCTTCCAGCTCGGCCATGTCTTCCGGCGTCAGGCGGACGTGGATCGCCGACAGCGCCTGTTCCAGCTGCGGCAATTTGGAGGCGCCGACGATCGGTGCGGTAACACCCTTGTGCAATAACCAGGCATAGGCCAGCTGTGCGTTCGACACCCCTTTTTGCTGCGCCAGTCGCGCCAGCGTATCAACAATCTCAAAATCGGCATCGCTATAGTAGTAACGCAAGGCCAGATCATCGGTCTTGGCGCGCGAGGTCGCCGAATTGTCCGTACTGACGTCGCGGTCTTCCCGCTTGCGGTTGCCTGCAAGGAAACCACGCGCCAGCGGACTCCATGGAATCAGCGCGATCTTCTGGTCATGGCACAACGGGATCATCTCCCGCTCTTCCTCCCGGTACAGCAGGTTGTAATGGTTCTGCATCGAAACGAACGGCGTCAGACCGCGCTCTTTCGCCACCTGCTGCGCCTTGGCGAACTGCCACGCCCACATGCTGGACGCCCCGATGTAGCGCACTTTCCCCGCCTTCACGACGTCATGCAGCGCCTCCATTGTTTCTTCAATCGGCGTATCCCGATCCCAGCGATGAATCTGATACAGGTCAATGTAGTCGGTACCCAGCCGCTGCAGCGACGCATCGACCGCGTGCAGGATATGCTTGCGCGACAGGCCACTGGTGTTTGGCCGCAGCTTGCCTTTGGCAGTGGGCGCATCAACGCTCATGTCGTCGGAAACCGGGAAAAATACTTTGGTCGCAATCACGAT
>JAYFNP010000310.1:0-2384 GCA_034933385.1 Burkholderiaceae bacterium
GACGCGGACGTTGAAGGGCGAGATGATCGAAGTTTTAATGGAGGTGCGTTCCAACAACGTTCAGTGGGAGCGACTGCCACAGGGACTGGATCCCGAACTTCTTGACATTCTGCGCGCCATGCTGGCAACCAATCCGGAGGAGCGCTATCAGGATACCTCCGAGTTGGCTCGCGATCTCGAATACTATATTTACAAGGACGGTTACGGCCCTACCATCGTAACGCTGGCAAATTATATGCGCGAAACCATGCCCGGGCGGTTCGGCGACCCCATCGGCTCCGCCGCGGTGGCCGAGGATGAACGTACCGTGGTAATAGAGGATCCCGACGAAAAAACGCTGGTCATGCAGTAAGCAGCGCGATCAGCATGGTGATTGCGTTGTTGCCGCTGTGCAACAGCACCGCATATCCGAGGCTGCCCGAGCGCAGGTAGATAAGCTGCCAGGCCATGCCCAACAGAAAAAGCCCCGGCATGATCGGCCAATAAAGGTGCATCGCGGCGAAGATCAAAGATGTTGCGGTCGCCGCCCCGATCCACCCCAGCCATTTGACCAGCCCGCCGAACAGATAGTGGCGGAATACCCATTCTTCTATCAGCGGCACGGGAACGGTTACAATGAAAAAGAACAGCGTCAGCCGCCAGCCGCGCAACTGGATTAACTCGCGCAGCAGTGGCTGCATCTCCGGATTGCTTCTTATTATCACTGAAAAAATTAATTTGGTCAGGCCGATGGAAAGCAGAAACAAACCGGTCGCAACCCAAGGCAGCCACCGCCAGTTCACACGGTTCCAGGCAAAATATGCCGGCCATTCCGGTTTTACCGGCGCAAACGGGGAAATCAGAAAAAAACAGCATATCGCGGCGGCGCCATAGGCGACCGCCGGACTGAAATAATTGACCGCCGCCAGGACCATGAACGGCATGAACGGCAAAATGCCGCGCATTCCCGGCAAGACGGCGATGCGTCCGGCGGCCTCGGCAAAACGCATCTACAGGCCTAGCAGTTTACGCACCAGTTGATCGCCGGCCAGATGACCGAGCGACCCTTGCGGCGCAAGCTTTTCACTGAACGCCTGTATGGCGTCCGGCTCGAAAGCTTTACCCATTATCGCCAGCGGAACCGGCGTGGTGGTGTGTTTGCGCAGTTCGATCGGCACCGGATGGTCCGGCAGCAGCGCAATATTGACGTCCTGCCCGGCGATCGCCTCGAGTACCGGAGCGACTATCTTCTGGTCGAAGTCGCGGATCGCGCGCATTTTCAGCCTAAGATCGCCAAGGTGCGAGCATTCGTCGATCGCTTCGACGTGCAGATAAACCAGGTCGTGGGTCTCTAGCGCCTTGAGGGCGGCCGCCACTTTGCCGGCGTAATTGGTGTCGATAAATCCGGTGGCTCCTTCCACCTTGTAGATGTCCATTCCGGCGCACTTGCCGATGCCTTGAATCACATCCACGGCACTGATGATAGCGCCGGTTTTTCCGGCATAGCGTTCTTGGAACGAAGCCATTTTCGGCAGATAGCCGGGGCTCCACGGCCAAATATGGGTGGCTTCGCTTTTGACCGGGCAAGTTTTCAGAAATTTGGCGGTACGTTCGAACAGATCGACCACAAAATCCGCGGTATGTCTTGCCTCGGGCGAAGCGTCGAGCGGTTTCCACAGCAGGTCAACGACCATTTCTCCCTGCGATGAATCGGGCTTCTCGTAGGAAACGTTGTCTGAAAATTCCCTGCCGTGCAGCACCATAAGGTTGCGATAACTCACTCCGGGGTGGAAACTCACCTTGTCGCTGCCGAAGTTTTCCTGAAGCAAGCGCATTATTTGGGAGGACACGGTGTTTTCAATATGACCGGCTGAGTAGTCCAGCAGTTTGCCTTCCGGTGAAACCCGGACCAGATTGCAGCGCCAGGCCACATCGTCCGGGCCCAGTTCGATTCCCTGGCTCACCGCTTCGATCGGTCCGCGGCCGGGGTAATTTTTTTCAGGGTAAAACCCGAGCACCGACATGTTGGCCACGTCGCTGGAAGTCGGCAGCCCTTCCGGAAGGGTCAGGAAGGTACCGTTTGCACCGTTCCGGGCGATGGAATCCATCGACGGGGTATCCACCGCCTCGAGCGGGGTTTTGCCGTCCAAGCTGGCCAGCGGCAAATCGGCCATGCCGTCGGGCAGAAAGATGATTGCTTTAGCCATTTTTACCTATTTCTCCAAAATAACCTTCAAAAGTTGTTCCTTGTCAATGCCGGTCAGCCCCACGACCTTGTGGCGGGAAGTCTCCCCCTTCACCACCTCCGCCGCGCGCTTGGGAAGGCCGGCGAGGGATGAGAAGAACTCGCACAGCGCCTTGTTGGCTTCACCGTCTACCGGCGGCGCGGTCAGGGCCACCTGGCG
>JAYFNP010000311.1:0-2249 GCA_034933385.1 Burkholderiaceae bacterium
TGCATCACTCTGATTGGACGCCCGCACAAAAATCGCGCTATCTCACAGAGAACTCACAAGCAGCAAAACGGCTATTGCTGCGCACCTGCGGATATGGCATTCCAAACAGTCAGCGCGTCTTACATTGCATGAGAAACCGTGTTTCACTCATAGCTCAGGAAACAATCCAGCCGTACCGGCTTGATGGTACAAGGGGAACAATGAATGAGATGTGCATTTTTCAATTGCCTTGGCCGAAAGAGACTTTGTTCGCAATGGCAGAAAAATCCGTGCACCTCCGCGTCACGCTTTCGTACTTTATTGAGCCAAGTCCCGCAAAACGCGGATGGACAAACCGATACCGATACGCGTCACACGGATTGAGATTCGACCTTCGTCGACTTAATGAAAGCCACGAGGCATTCAACAAGCGCGTCAATGTAGCCATGCGTGACGCTGATGACGAGATTGATGCGCCAGACGATTCAAATTGGTTGCTTGGCGACAAGCTGCGCCGGCACGGCTCGATCCATTCGGATCAGTGGTCAGGTATGGCGATTGATCTTGCAGAGCGCGATTTGATCGCGATCCACCCGGTTGTTGGATGGTGGCGTGAACGGATCAATAGGGGGCGATGCGAAACACAAACTCGATTCTCGTTGGTAGTGTCGCTGGAAACCGAAGACAACACCGTCGATCTATATAACGAAATTAAAAAACAAATTGAAATACCAATGGCTCTGGAGCTTGAGAAATGAAACGCAGTACCCGCAATGCCTTAGAGATTATTTACTACTGGTTGGAACAGCACGCGACCTGCCGCAATACCTATCGTGCATACTTCCGAGAGTTCGAAAGGTTGCAATTATGGCTACTGTCCGAGGATTGCAACTTCACAAATGTAACCAGTCAGCAACTCTCTACATTTTTTTCTGAATTGGCGGCTGGCAAACTTTCCGTAGGGATTGGAAAAACCAGAAAAACGAAACGCCTAACCAACCGTACCGTTTACCATACAAAAGGCGTTCTATTCAGGATGTTTGAGGTGCTGCGCCTATCATCATTGCGCGATGACAATCCGATTGCTAACGTCGCAATCGATTTCCCTAACGAAACGCCTGAATTATCTTTCTCCAAATTGAAATCGGCCACAGAAAAATGGCATGAAATTAGAAAAGCTTGGCTTGCCCGGCCAAACTCGGATTACGGATCTCGCGATCCCATCGAACGGGCCTTGGCAATTGCAGAGATATCATATTGGACCGCAATGCAGCGAAGAGAACTAGCCGTCGCTGTTATGTCTGATCTTAAATGTGTTGATGGAAACTGGGAAATTACTATCCGGGGAACCAGAAAAAAGCGCGAAGAATCACTTCACTTCCCTCATCCTGCTATGGAAGCACTTAAACGCTATCGCATTTCGCGAGGCCTATCTCCAACACCAAACGAAACAGAACGTCATGTGCCCCTAATCTCACGATTGAAGAGCGAAAAAGCTGTAGATCCATGGACGATTACCTACGCTCTTTCAAAAGCCTTTCAGCAAACAATAGGGAGTCCCTCTAAGAATCAAGCGCAGATTTCTTTAACGCCGCGAGCACTGCGCCATTATTTGATTGCTGATGGATTATCTTGTGATGTGTCAACGCAGCATCTGCTTTCGCACACGCGATCTCCCCACACATTGCATACCATTGTGGCTGAATCTATTGATTCAACAATTAGGGAATCATTCACAAAGCTATCTTCACGCTTGGCAGCCTAAAACATAGGAAATTTCTTAAGGGTTCTTCCGTCCAAATTGTCGGACGCTGCATCAATTACATTCGTCTATCAATTGCATTTGCTCACTAGCCACTTTACTTTTGATAGGGGGCGGAGTTGACTACGGAGCACTAAGGTCTTCCCCCACGCAGTTCTGCCAAATATGGTCGAAATGCTTCCTCATGAGATGGTCTTTCTCCTTGTGATCTGTTGGATCGATACACGGCCAGCATGCCATGACGATTTATTGGCTTTATGGTGAGAACTTGCAGGGACCGGGCATAAACAGGCACCATACGATCATCTACCTTGATCCACACCAAATATTTAACAACAGAAAATAGTCTGCATGAAACTTCGGCAACATGAATCGCCCCCGCTTTACTAGACACCTTTTTGCTTATAAATTTAGGCAAATGAGGAGGTGTGATGAGTACAAGGCGATTTACGGAAGAATTCAAGGTTGAAGCGGTCAAGCAGGTAACTGAACGAGGTTATCCGGTAGC
>JAYFNP010000312.1:0-8509 GCA_034933385.1 Burkholderiaceae bacterium
CTATCACGGTCGTGTTAAGGCACTGGCAGAAGCTGCGCGTGAAGCCGGCCTGAAGTTTTAAGGAAGATTCATCATGGCAAAAATGCAACAGAAAATGCAGGGCGACAAGCCAGATGACGGTTTGCGCGAAAAGATGATCGCGATTAATCGGGTTACCAAGGTAGTTAAGGGTGGCCGGATTATGGGGTTCGCCGCGTTGACCGTGGTTGGCGATGGTGATGGCCGTATCGGCATGGGCAAGGGCAAATCCAAGGAAGTGCCGGTTGCCGTGCAAAAAGCGATGGAAGAAGCTCGTCGCAATATGATCAAGGTCAGCCTGAAAAACGGCACTTTGCAGCATACGATTGTTGGCAAGCACGGCGCGTCGAAGGTGATAATGAACCCGGCGAAAGAAGGTACCGGTGTGATTGCTGGCGGCGCTATGCGTGCGATGTTCGACGTGATGGGCGTAACCAACGTGGTCGCCAAATCGATTGGCTCGAGCAATCCTTACAACATGGTGCGTGCGACATTGAATGCTTTGCGTTCGATGAATGCGCCGTCCGAAATTGCAGCCAAGCGCGGCAAGACGGTTGAAGAAATTCTTGGTTAAGGTGGCCGCAATGTCGAATATAGTCAAAGTCAAATTGGTAAAAAGCCTTATCGGAACGCGCGAGTCGCATCGAAGCACAGTTCGCGGTTTGGGCTTGCGCAGGTTGAATTCCGTTTCTGAATTGCAGGATACCCCTGCAGTGCGCGGAATGATCAACAAGGTTTCGTATCTCGTAAAAGTGGTTTCGTAAGGCTGCGGCTTTCGGACAGGATAAATCATGGAATTGAACACTATTCAGCCGGCTGCCGGCGCCAAGCATGCAAAACGCAGGGTTGGTCGCGGCATTGGTTCTGGTCTCGGTAAAACTGCAGGTCGTGGTCACAAAGGTCAATTGGCGCGTTCTGGCGGCGGCGGGAACGTTGGTTTTGAAGGCGGTCAGATGCCTTTGCAGCGTCGTCTTCCGAAACGCGGCTTCAAATCGTTGGCGGCGACATTTAAAGCAGAAGTTAGGCTTTCAGAACTCGAGAAGCTTCCTGTTGTGGATGTCGATATTTTGACTTTGAAACAGGCTGGCGTTGTATCTGTTTTGGCGAGAGACGTTCGCGTAATTGGTTCTGGAAAGCTTTCCAAGGCGATCAACCTGAAAGGGATGGTCGCGACCAAAGGTGCCAAGACGGCCATTGAGGCTGCTGGCGGAACCGTGGCTTAACAGGAAAACGGAGCGATAATTGGCAACTTCACCACAATCTCCTAGCAAATCGGCAGGAGGATTTCCCTGGGGACGTTTGTGGTTTCTGCTTGGCGCTTTGGTGGTTTACCGGGTCGGTGCGCATATACCGGTTCCTGGTATTGACCCGAACCAACTGGCGTTGCTGTTCAAGCAGAACCAGGGAGGCATACTGGGGATGTTCAATATGTTTTCCGGTGGTGCATTGTCACGTTTTACCGTGTTTGCGCTGGGGATCATGCCGTATATTTCGGCGTCGATCATCATGCAGATGCTGGCAGTGGTCTCCCCGCAGCTTGAAGCGCTGAAGAAAGAAGGCGAAGCGGGCCGGCGCAAGATCACGCAGTACACTCGCTACGGCACGTTGTTTTTGGCTGCTTTTCAGGCGTTGGGAATTGCGGTCGCACTCGAAACACAGGCTGGTTTGGTGATCGAACCTGGACTGGCTTTCCGTTTTACTGCGGTTGTGTCTCTGGTGACGGGAACGATGTTTCTGATGTGGTTGGGTGAGCAGATTACCGAGCGTGGCTTGGGGAATGGCATCTCGATCATCATTTTCGCCGGTATTGCAGTTGGCTTGCCGAGTGCGCTTGGCGGATTGTTCGATCTGGTACGTACCGGTTCGATGAGCACGCTGGTGGCGTTGTTGATTTGCGCGATCGTTGTTGTGGTCACCTATCTGGTGGTATTTATTGAAAGCGGACAACGCCGGATTCTGGTCAACTATGCGAAGCGTCAGATCGGTAACAAGATTTATGGTGGTCAGTCCAGTCATTTGCCGCTGAAATTGAATATGTCAGGCGTTATTCCACCGATTTTTGCGTCATCGATCATCATGTTCCCGGCGACCATAGCCGGCTGGTTTGCCGCAGGTGCTGACAGTGATAATGTCGCCATTCGTTTCGTGAAAGATTTGTCGGCGTCGTTGGCTCCAGGGGAACCGATACATGCGTTGTTGTATGCAGCAGCCATTATCTTTTTCTGCTTTTTCTATACGGCGCTGGTTTTTAACAGCAGGGAAACATCGGACAACCTCAAGAAAAGCGGCGCGTTTGTGCCCGGTATCCGACCAGGCGATCAGACCGCTCGTTACATTGATCGGATCCTGATGCGTTTGACGCTGGCAGGTGCGGTATATGTAACGCTGGTGTGTCTGTTGCCGGAATTTTTGATTGCTCGATGGAAGGTGCCGTTTTATTTTGGTGGTACATCCCTGTTGATTATTGTTGTCGTGACGATGGATTTCCTGGAGCAGGTGAACAATTTCGTCATGTCGCACCAATACGAGTCCCTGTTGCGCAAGTCGAATTTTAAGGGCAACAGCGGAGTTGCGCGTTAACAGTCAATAAGTGTACGGGACAGAAGACAGAGCGAATGGCAAAAGACGACGTTATTCAGATGCAGGGTGAGGTTCTAGAGAATCTACCGAACGCGACATTTAGGGTAAAACTGGAAAATGGCCATGCTGTGCTTGGGCATATTTCCGGCAAAATGCGCATGAATTACATCCGCATACTTCCGGGCGACAAGGTTACGGTCGAGTTGACGCCCTATGATTTGAGCCGTGCGCGCATTGTTTTCCGCACCAAGTGAATGAACCGATTTAATGAAGAAGTAATCTCAAGAGGCTGAAAATGAAAGTTCAAGCATCCGTAAAACGGGTTTGCCGTAATTGCAAGATCATCAAGCGCAAGGGCGTGGTTCGTGTCATCTGTACCGAAGCTCGTCACAAGCAGCGCCAAGGTTAATTAACGTTATCGATTGAGGAATAACGAATGGCACGTATAGCAGGGGTTAACATCCCAAATCATCAGCACACCGTCATTGGCCTGACCGCCATTTTTGGAATTGGACGTTCGCGCGCCGAGCTAATTTGCGCGGCAACTGGCGTTCAAACCAGCAAGAAGGTCAAGGATCTGGATGACAACGAGCTGGAAAAAATCCGCGACGAAATTGCAAAATTTGTCATCGAAGGTGATTTGCGCCGTGAAGTTTCGATCAGCATCAAGCGGCTGATGGACTTGGGTTGCTATCGTGGCTTGCGTCATCGCAGGGGCTTGCCCGTGCGTGGGCAGCGCACGCGCACCAACGCTCGTACCCGCAAGGGGCCGCGCAAGGCCGCTCAGGCATTGAAAAAATAATGCAAACACTTAGTTTGACTGGTTGTCGGATTCAAGGATATTAATATGGCAAAAGCACAAAGTAACGCATCGGCGCGTGTACGCAAAAAGGTCAAGAAGAACGTGGCCGAAGGTGTTGCACACGTTCATGCATCGTTCAATAACACGATCATCACCATTACCGATCGTCAGGGCAATGCTCTGTCGTGGGCTACTTCCGGTGGCGCAGGCTTCAAAGGATCGCGCAAATCGACACCGTATGCGGCGCAGGTCGCTGCTGAAGCAGCAGGTCGTGTGGCGGTTGAGTGCGGCGTCAAGAATCTGGAAGTCCGCATCAAGGGGCCGGGTCCTGGCCGCGAATCCGCAGTGCGTGCGCTGAATGCGCTAGGCATTCGGATTACGCAAATTCAGGACATTACGCCTGTACCGCACAACGGCTGTCGTCCGCCGAAGCGCCGTCGTATCTGATTAGGCGCAAGCCTGCAGTTTCCCCGCCATGCGAGCATGGCGGGTTTTTACTTAAGACCACTGTTCGGAACACATGATCCGGACTAGCGCCTGATGGGTCGGTGGATTGGCGATACTTTCGGGGCGTAATTTTACAAGAGGATATTACCGTGGCACGTTATATTGGACCAAAAGCAAAACTCGCCCGCCGCGAAGGCACTGATCTGTTTCTGAAGAGTGCCCGCCGCTCGCTGGATTCCAAATGCAAGCTTGATGTGAAGCCAGGCCAGCACGGCCTTAAATCCGGTGCACGCACTTCCGATTATGGCAATCAATTGCGCGAGAAACAGAAAGTCCGCCGGATGTATGGCGTTCTGGAACGCCAGTTCCGCCGTTACTTTGCAGAAGCTGAACGTCGCAAGGGCAACACCGGCGACAATTTGCTGCAATTGCTCGAATCGCGTCTGGATAATGTGGCCTATCGTATGGGCTTCGGTTCGACCCGCGCCGAAGCGCGCCAGATGGTCAGCCACAAGGCATTTATGGTAAACGGCGAAGTGGTCAATATCCCGTCCTATAAGGTCAAACCGGACGACGTCATTGCCGTGCGTGAAAAAGCCAAGAAGCAGACGCGCATCGTAGATTCCCTGTCACTGGCAGAGCAGGTCGGCATGGCCGCCTGGGTTTCTGTCGACGCCAAGAAGATGGAAGGTACGTTCAAGCGCCTGCCGGATCGCAGCGAATTTGCCAACGACGTTAACGAGTCGTTGATCATCGAATTGTATTCCCGTTAATCTATCAAGTTCGCCAGCCTCGGACGGGGCTGGCGTTTCATGTTTCCATCAGCCTTATCGGTGTAACGAGCCGAGGGTATTGAAAAGGACATATCATGCAAAATACTTTCCTGAAACCGCGCATCATCAATGTAGAAACGTTGGGCCCGGGCCATTCCAAAGTCGAGATGGAGCCGTTCGAGCGCGGTTTTGGACACACGCTGGGCAATGCCTTGCGTCGTGTGCTGCTTTCCTCGATGACCG
This sequence comes from Burkholderiaceae bacterium, assembly GCA_034933385.1. Taxonomy (GTDB): domain Bacteria; phylum Pseudomonadota; class Gammaproteobacteria; order Burkholderiales; family Burkholderiaceae_D; genus QZKY01. The sequence continues at coordinate 4,864 of JAYFNP010000312.1, forward strand.
GCTATGCGGCGACTGAGGTTACCATTGCCGGTGTCGTGCACGAGTATTCGACGCTGGACGGCGTGCAGGAAGATGTGGTCGATCTGCTGCTGAACCTGAAAGGCGTGGTCTTCAAACTGCATAACCGTGATTCGGTCAGCCTGACGTTGAAGAAAGAAGGGGGCGGCCCAGTACTGGCCTCTGATATCGAACTGCCGCACGACGTTGAATTGATCAACCCGAGCCACGTTATCGCCAATTTGACCGAAAACGGCAAGCTGGATATGCAGATCAAGGTTGAAAAGGGTCGTGGCTATGTGCCGGGCAATGTCCGCCGTTTGCTGGAAGACACCAACAAAACAATCGGACGCATCATTCTGGACGCGTCTTTCTCGCCGGTGCGCCGTGTATCGTACTCGGTTGAATCGGCACGCGTTGAACAGCGTACCGACTTGGATAAACTGATCCTGAACATCGAGACCAATGGCGTGATTTCCGCCGAGGAAGCGATTCGCCAGTCAGCCCGCGTTTTGGTTGATCAATTGAGCGTATTCGCATCGCTGGAAGGCACTGAAACGACCTCGGAAACGCCGTCGCATGCGCCGGCTGTCGATCCGACCCTGCTGCGTCCGGTTGACGATCTCGAACTCACCGTTCGTTCCGCGAACTGCCTCAAGGCCGAGAACATTTACTACATTGGCGACCTGATTCAGCGCAGCGAAAACGAATTGCTGAAGACACCGAATCTGGGCCGCAAGTCGCTCAACGAAATCAAGGAAGTGCTTGCATCGCGTGGGTTGACTCTGGGCATGAAGCTGGATAACTGGCCGCCCGCAGGCTTGGAAAAATAATTTGGCAGCCTTTTGTCGGCTGCAATTTTTAGCAACATCTGATTAATCATTTACCGGCCCGCGCCCATGCCGAACAGGCAATGACGATAGAAGAGCTGGATCTTACATTACAGTAAAGGAAATATCATGCGTCACCGTCACGGTCTCCGTAAACTGAACCGCACTTCATCGCATCGCCTGGCGATGCTGCGCAACATGTCCGTTTCATTGTTGCAGCACGAAGCTATCAAAACCACTCTGCCGAAAGCCAAGGAACTGCGTCGCGTCGTTGAACCGATCATCACGCTCGGCAAGACCGACAACCTGTCGAACAAGCGCCTGGCATTCAACCGCCTGCGCGACCGCGACGTGGTTGTCAAGCTGTTTTCCGAGATTGGCCCGCGCTATGCCACCCGCAACGGCGGTTACCTGCGCATCCTGAAGATGGGCTTCCGTCAGGGCGACAATGCACCGATGGCCTATGTCGAACTGGTCGATCGTCCGGAAGTGGTCACTGAAGAAAAACAAGCCGACAAGGCGGAATAATTCCGCCGGCGGTTTTCAGCAAAAGCCAGCGCCTTGCCGCTGGCTTTTGTCATTTCAGGACGTGCGAAATGTCAACGCACCACAAATCGTCTGGCCGCTACAATGGGAGCTAGGGGCACGCGGTGACGCGTGCATCATTCGATCATCTGGATCTCGGGGGAATACCATGAAACCGGAACTGCAAACCTTATGGAAGGGCAGTGCGCCGAAAGCGATTGTCGAAGGCCTGATTCCGGAGCGGTTGCGCGTGTTGGTGCTGGCGCCGCACCCGGACGATTTCGACGCGATTGGCGTGACGCTGCGTTTTCTGGCGGAAAACGGCAATCCGATTCATGCTGCCGTGGTGCAGACCGGCAGTGGCGTGGATGACGCCTATCAGCCGGGCGCGACGCTGGCCGACAAGGCGGCGCTGCGCGAGCGGGAACAACGCGCCAGTCTGCGTTTTTTCGGCCTGCCGGAAGAAAACCTGACCTTCCTCGATCTGGAGCGTGACGATACCGACCAGTTGGCAGACAGCGCCGCCAATTTCGATGCGATCACGTCGTTCATTGTCGACTGCGCGCTAGACATCATCTTCCTGCCGCACGGCAACGACAGCAACCACGCGCATCGCCTGATGTGTTCGATTGCGCGCCAGGCGGCCGCGCGCCACGGCCGACCGCTGGCGCTGTTCCTGAATCGCGATGCGAAAACGATTTCGATGCACGTCGACCTTTATCTGCCGTTTGGCGACGAAATGGCCGAATGGAAGGCGCAATTGCTGCGTTTTCACGATACCCAGCAACAGCGCAATCTGATGACGCGCGGACATGGTTTCGACGAGCGCGTGCTGACGTTGAACCGCCAGATTGCGCTCGATTTGGGACTGGACGGCCGCTATGCGGAAGCGTTCGAGCTGGAATTCTACAATTTGCAGTGAATCGGGACTGAAATATACAGGACGGTGTATTTAAAAACAGGCTAGGAATTCCTAGCCAGGCAGCGATTTATCTTTATATACCCCTTTTTTTTGGTTCTTGCCGGCTGTGGCGCGGCCGTTCAGGCATGTCCATTCGGCGGTAGCTCGGTCGTTGCACGATGCGTCGAAGATCGAGACCGACTGGTGCCGGAATTTGGTTCAGGCCTCGGCCGCCAAGAGCGCGATGATTTCCGCGCCCCAGCTTTCCAGCCGTTTGCTGCCGATGCCGGCGATGGCACCGAGTTCGGTGGTGTTTGCCGGCTTGGTGCGAGCGATGTCGCGCAATGTCGCATCTTGCAGGATGACGTACGCCGGCAGGTTGCGGGCGCGCGCGGTTTCCAGCCGCCACCAGCGCAACCGTTCAAACCGCGCCTGTTCGCTGCGATCGAGCGCGTTTCCCGTAGCGGCCGAGGGGCTGGCCGTTTTTTGCCGGGACGGCTTGCGGTAGGCGCGCAAGCGCACCGTCTGTTCGCCGCGCAACACCGCGCGCGCGTTTTCGGTCAGCTTCAACGCCTGAAACGCGTCGTGATCGACTTCAGCCAGCCCGAGTGCCAACGTCTGCCGCAGAATTGCGCGCCATTCTGTGTTGCTGCGTTCGGCGCCGATGCCGAAGGTCGAGAGCAGGTCGTGCTGCCACTGGCGGACCTTGTCCGATTCGACACCGCGCAGCACGTCGATCACATGCGCGGCACCAAACTGTTGGCCGGTGCGGTAAATCGTCGACAGCAATTTTTGCACTGCGACCGTGCCGTCGAACGATTGCGGCGCTTCGCGACACGTGTCGCAATTGCCGCAGGGAGCGGACGGCTGGCCGAAATAGTCGAGTAGCTGCACCCGGCGGCAGCCGACCGTTTCGCACAGCGCCAGCAGCGCGTCGAGCTTGTCGCGCTGCACCCGTTTGAACCCATCGTCGGCGTCCGATTCGTCGATCATCCGTCGTTGCTGCACCACGTCTTGCAAACCGTAGGTCATCCACGCATCGGCCGGTTCGCCATCGCGCCCGGCGCGGCCAGTTTCCTGGTAATACGCTTCAATGCTGCGCGGCAGATCCAGATGCGCGACAAAGCGTACGTCCGGTTTGTCGATGCCCATGCCGAACGCAACGGTTGCAACCATCACCCAGCTATCTTCGCGCAGGAAGCGCGCCTGATGTGCGGCGCGCTGTTCATGCGGCAGGCCGGCGTGATACGGCAGCGCGGCAATGCCGTGCGCATTCAGAAATTCGGCGGTTTCCTCGACTCGCCGGCGTGACAGGCAATACACGATGCCGGCGTCGCCGCGATGCTCGACATTGATGAAATCCAGCAATTGCTGGCGCGGGTTATTTTTTTCG
>JAYFNP010000313.1:0-3695 GCA_034933385.1 Burkholderiaceae bacterium
GGCAAATCCGGAAAGCACCTGAAGTCGATCTTCTGCATTGACAGGCTTGTGAATGCTGCCGGTCGGAAGTTTGCGCATGCTGTTGATGATGACCGCAGGGAATCCCCAAATACGTGCAATTTCGACGCCGAGATCTTCGTACGATATGCATAGCACTTGCAAGACAGCAGCGTCTTCGGCACATGATTGCTGCAGCATCCGTTGTTTGATGGCTTCGCTTTCTTCAGGAAAATAATAGTGGCACAGCAGGCGGCCAAGGTTGCAGAACATCGAACAGATGAAAGCCTGTTCGGTATCGGAGATAAAGGTTGTCGCGCTGATATTCTTGCCCAGGATACCGGCCAGATTGGCGCGCAGGAATTCTTCCTTCAGGTGATGTGCGTTGTCCTTGTTTTGCAGATGCTCGAACAGCACTACGGTAATTGCAATGTTGCGTATAGCATCGAAACCCAGCACGAGAACAGCGCGCGAAACGGTGCTGATACGCCCGCCGGTTGTCTGGCGATAATAGGCAGCATTGACGAGGCGCAGAATTTTGTTGGTTAATGAAAAATCCCGGAGGATTGAGTTCGACAATTGGACAACACTTTCTCTTTCCGAACTGGCAACCTTGTTGATCGCGCTGACCGACTCGGACAGCGCGGGGAAGTCGGTTTTGTGCTGCATTCTTCGCAGCAGAAAATCAATGGTGCTTTTTCTCGGGTTTGAAATTGGCGTGTTTTCCATTGAGGTTATTCCTCGATTCCTGAGTCGTATGCTTATGAGGCGCATGGGTAGCATGACCTGACAATGCAAGCCGTACTTCAGTCATCCGATTGGCCTTGTTGTTTTTCATGCTACAGCCGAATCGCTTGGCAAACCCCATCATTTCAATATTGTCGCGCGGCGCCAGATTGACCAGTTCGGCGGTTCCTCGGCTTTGGCAGTACGCGATAATCCTGTTCATAAGTATAGTGCCTAATCCCTTGCGTTTGAGGTCTGAGCGCACGACGATGACAAATTCTGCGCGGATGTTGTCCGGATCGGCGTAAGCGCGCACGACGCCTAGTGTCTGCGGTTGGCCATTGGCATCCTTGCTGACCGCGACGAACGCCATTTCGCGGTCGTAATCGATCAGTACTGAACGGGAACGTTGCGGATGGGGCACTTGACGTGCCTTGGGCCGGAATCGCTTGCGGTAATCTTCCGGAGCCAGCGCTTTGATGAAATCGGCATGTTGCAGTTCATCTTCCGGCTTGATTGGACGCAGCAGCAATGGTTGGCCATTCCAGAATATCGCTTCTTCCAGTTCTTTGGGGTAGGGGCGGATCGCCAGTCGCTCGGTACCGGAAGAGGTGGCCAGCGCGACCCCGATTCGTGCATCCAGCGCAAGTACACCGTCCTCATCGGCCAGCAGCGGATTGATGTCGAGTTCGATGATTTCCGGAATATCGCAAATCAGTTGCGATACTTTTGTCAGAGTTAGGCAAATTTCTTCTATCCTGGTGGCAGGCACGTTTCGGTAACCGACCAGCAATTTGGCGATTCTGGTGCGCATCACCATATCTTTCGCCAACGCCAGATTTAGCGGCGGCAGGCCGACGACGCTGTCGTCGACCACTTCGACTTCCGTGCCGCCGTGGCCGAACAGGACCACCGGCCCGAATATCGGGTCGGTCGTCGCGCCGATGATCAACTCAAACGCTTTGGGTTTGCGCGCCATTTTCTGTACGCTGAATCCGGTCAAAACCGCATCAGGCCGGATTTTTTTCATGCGAAGCAGCATTCCTTTGGCGGCGATTTCCACTTGCTGCGCCGTTTCCAGGTCGAGTGCCACGCCGCCGACTTCGGATTTGTGCGTAATGTCTGGCGAAAGAATTTTGACAGCTACTGGGAAACCGATTTTGCTGGCGACTTTGATGGCTTCTTCCGGGGTTGCTGCGACTCTGGTTTCAACGATCGGGATGCCATATGCAGCAAATACATCCTTTGCCTCCGGTTCGGTCAGCATGTTGCGTCCGGATGCAAGCGCTGCATAGACAATGGCGGCGGCTTTTTCCGAGTCAGGCATGAATTCTTCCGGTGCGGAGGGCGGCGTCTGCATCAGCATTTCCTGGTTGCAGTTGTATTCCACCACTTGCCGGAAGCCACGCACCGCTTGTTCCGGTGTATCGAAAGTTGGGATGCCGGCTTGACGGAATATCGTTCGTGCTTGTTCCAGCGAATCGCCGCCCATCCAGCAGCCGAAAATGTTGCGCGTCGAATGTTTGAACAGGTTCGCCAGTGCGGCCGCGATTTCCTGGCTGGGGACGATGGCTGTTGGCGCATGCAGGAACAGGATGGTGCCGGTCTCCGGCGCATCCAGCAGGATTTTCAGCGTGTCCAGATAGCGTTCGATTGGTGCATCGCCAATGATGTCGATCGGATTTCCGTGCGACCATGTCGCAGGCAGGACGGCGTCCAGTTTGGCAACGGTTTCTCGCGATATTTGAGCGAGCTTGCCATTGGCAAGAATCAACGCATCGGTGGCCATGACGCCGCAACCGCCGCCGTTGGTGATGATGGTCAGTCTGTCATTGTCGAGCGGACGTGCGCGAGCCAGCGTTTCCACGGCATCAAACAGTTCTTCGGTCGTGTTGACGCGCAACATGCCGGCACGCCTAATGGCAGCATCATAGACATCATCGGCGCCGGCCAGCGCGCCGGTGTGCGATGCGGCCGCCTGCGCTCCTTCCGGCGCACGTCCGGCTTTGATGATCAGTACCGGCTTGATACGCGCGGTAGAGCGTGCTGCAGACAGAAATTTGCGTGCGGCATGTATTGATTCGACATAGAGCAGGATGGCGCTGGTATCGTCGTCGGTTGCCAGATAATCGAGAATGTCGCCGAAATCGACATCGGCGATGTCGCCGAGCGAAATGAAATGGGAAAATCCGATTTCTTTCGATTTGGCCCAATCCAGTACCACGGTGGTCAATGCGCCCGATTGCGATACGAAAGCCAGATTGCCATTTAACGCATCGGTATGGGAGAAGCTCGCATTCAAGCCGATACCGGGAACCAGCAGACCGACGCAGTTCGGGCCGAGGATGCGCAGCAGATGCGGCTTGGCCGCTTCGAGCATCGCGTCCTTGATTGTGTGGCCGTGCTGATCTTTGGCTTGCGACAGACCGGCGGTGATGACGATGACTGCTTTGGTGCCGCGTTCGCCCAGTTCGGTGATCAAAGTCGGGATGGTTTCCGGCGGGGTGCAGATGACTGCCAGTTCAGGTGTTTCCGGCAGATCGGCGATTGACGCATACGCATGTACGCTGGCGATGCTTTTCTGTTTTGGATTAACCGGCAGAATGACGCCCTGGAACCCACCCGCCAGCATGTTCTCTATGACTTTGGCACCGATGCTGGGTTGGCGGTTTGAGGCGCCGATGACGGCGACCGATTTCGGCTTGAACAGATGGACCAGATTGCGGATCGTCATGGGCAACTCCCATATGAAGTGCGCGTTGACATATTCTCGCTGCAACTGCCGCGGCCAGCTTTGCGCAATGTCATTCCTGTGTGCATGGCGGCAAGCCAATTACACACAAAAATCAGGGGGGTATGGCGGAAAACATGCCGCCCAGGCCAGATGTTCCGCGAAGAAATAAAAATACACCGCGTAGTATTTTTCAGGCGGATTTTTCCGGTTTGCCGAGCCGGATCTGATAGGCGATGGC
>JAYFNP010000314.1:0-12834 GCA_034933385.1 Burkholderiaceae bacterium
TGTTGTCGATCATGGGCGGGATTTTTGTCGTCGAAACCCTGTCGGTGATGTTGCAGGTGTCCTACTTTAAATACACGAAAAAGAAATATGGCGAGGGGCGGCGCATCTTGAGGATGGCGCCACTTCATCATCACTTCGAGCAGAAGGGCTGGAAGGAAACACAGGTGGTGGTTCGCTTCTGGATTATCACCATCATGTTGGTACTGTTTGGTTTGTCCACTTTGAAACTGCGCTGAAATGAATTACACCGGTAAACATGTCTTGGTTCTCGGATTAGGTGAGTCAGGCCTGGCGATGGCGCAATGGCTGGCACATTGCGGTGCGACCGTGTGCGTTGCCGATACGCGCGAAGCGCCGGAGCGTTTACCGGTGCTGCTTGAGACAGTATCGGGTGCAGCATTTGTCGGTGGAGCATTCGCGCCCTCGCTGCTCGACGGGGCTGATTTTGTCGCCGTCAGTCCAGGGCTTATGCCGCATCGGGATTTGGCAGCGATCTTGCCGGCAGCCAGAGAGAAGGACATCCCCGTATGGGGCGAAATCGAATTGTTCGCGCAGGCGCTGGCGGCATTACGCAGTGAGCGTGGTTATGCACCGAAAGTCATTGCAATTACCGGCACCAACGGCAAGACCACCGTCACCAGCCTGACAGGCTTGTTGTGCCGCCGCGCCGGATTGACGGTGCAAGTCGCCGGCAACATCAGCCCGGCGGCGCTTGATGTATTGCGGCAGGCATTGGAACAAGATGCGTTGCCGCAGGCGTGGGTACTGGAATTGTCCAGTTTCCAGTTGCACAGCACTTTTACTCTGGAGGCGGATGCGGCAACGGTGCTGAATGTTACGCAGGATCATCTTGACTGGCATGGCAGCATCGAGGCCTATGCTGCCGACAAGGCGCGGATTTTCGGCGCACGCACCGTTCGCGTATTGAACCGCGATGATGAAATGGTGATGCACATGGCCTCTGCCGATGCGCCAGTTATCAGTTTCGGCTTGGACGAGCCGAAACAGCCGGGATGCTTCGGTTTGATCGAAGAACGCGGCATGCAGTGGCTGTGCGCCGCATCAGGCCTGGAATCAGGTGCAAAACCAAGGCGTAAACAAGCAGTCGCGGAACCGGTTCCGGTCAGCACGACTCGACTGATGCCGGCGGACGCGCTGAAAATTCGAGGGCGACACAATGCATCGAATGCGCTGGCGGCATTGGCATTGTGCCGTTCGGTCGGTTTGCCATTTGCGCCACTGCTGCATGGATTGCGCGAGTATGAGGGTGAGCCGCATAGGGTTGAACTGGTGCAAAGCGTTGCCGGCGTCGAATACTTTGATGACAGCAAGGGCACCAATGTCGGTGCAACGGTGGCAGCGTTGCAAGGTTTGGGATCGGGCAGCGATCGCAAGCATCTGGTATTGATCGCGGGCGGTGATGGCAAGGGGCAGGACTTCAGTCCGCTGGCAAAGCCGATCGGCGATTATGTGCATACGGTGATGCTGATCGGCAAAGATGCGGTGGCCATTCGCGAGGCGTTACAGCATAGCGGTGTGGAATTGATTTCCTGTGCCACTCTAGAAGAGGCGGTAAAGCGCGCAGCTCAAGTTGCACAACAGGGGGATATCGTGTTGCTGTCGCCAGCCTGCGCGAGCATGGACATGTTCAGGAATTATGCACATCGTTCACAGGTGTTCGTCGATGCGGTGCGTGAAGTCGGGCTGATTGGTGGCGAGGTGATGCCATGAATGTCGCGAAGCTTTTTTTCTGGCAGCGATATATTGGCGCTCATGCGTCGCCGAATGGTATGGCGCAACGCTCGAAGATGATGGCTTTTGATCAGCCGCTGGTCTGGGCAACGTTGTCGTTGATGCTGTTTGGCATGGTGATGGTGTATTCGGCTTCGATCGCGTTACCGGAATCGCCCAAATATGTGGGCTACAAGAATGCTCATTTTTTGTTGCGCCAGGCTATTTTCATCGGCGCAGCCCTTGTGGCCAGCATGGTTGTGTTTCGCATCCCGATGAAAGTATGGGAGCGATTTGCTCCATGGCTGTTTATCGGAACCCTGGTATTGCTGGCGCTGGTGCTGATTCCGGGTGTGGGCAAGGGGGTCAATGGTGCTCGGCGCTGGCTGTCATTTAAGGTATTCAACTTGCAGCCGTCGGAGTTGATGAAGCTGTTCATGGTGCTGTATGCCGCAAATTACACCGTGCGCAAGCAGGATGTGATGCATCGCTTGACCAAGGGCTTTCTGCCAATGGCGGTGGCAGTCGGACTGGTCGGTTTATTGCTGCTGCTGGAACCGGATCTGGGCGCTTTTGGCGTGATCGTCTGCATAGCGATGGGCATCCTGTTTTTGGGTGGCATCAACGGTATCTGGTTTGGTGGAATCAGTGTCGGCCTGATTGGCATTTTCAGCATGGTGATCGTGCTTTCCCCTTGGCGACGTGAGCGCATTTTCGCCTATCTCAACCCGTGGACAGAAGAAAACGCGCTTGGCAAGGCATATCAGCTGTCGCATTCGCTGATAGCGTTTGGACGTGGCGAGCTGTTTGGTGTCGGGCTCGGAGGAAGTGTGGAAAAGTTGCATTACCTGCCGGAAGCGCATACCGACTTCCTGCTGGCGGTGATTGGCGAAGAGTTGGGTTTGGCCGGTGTGTTGGCCGTAGTGCTGCTGTTTTTCTGGATCGTGCGCCGATCTTTCGAAATTGGCCGGCAAGCCATTGCCATGGAACAGATTTTCTCGGGTTTGGTGGCAAAAGGCATCGGCATCTGGATTGGTACTCAGGCATTCATCAACATGGGCGTGAATCTGGGGTTGTTGCCGACTAAGGGGCTGACTTTACCGTTGATGAGCTATGGCGGCTCTGGCGTAGTGTTCAATTGCATCGGTCTGGCGATTTTATTGCGCATTGATTATGAGAATCGAATCGCCATGCGAGGGGGGCGACCATGAAGCGGCTCCTGATTATGGCGGCGGGAACCGGCGGGCATATTTTCCCCGGGCTGGCGATTGCGCAGACGATGGCCGAGCGTGGCTGGCAAGTGAGTTGGCTTGGCACCCGTCATGGGATGGAGGGGGCCATCGTGCCGAAGCACGGCCTGGAAATGGACAAGATTGATTTTGCAGGCATGCGTGGCAAGGGAGCAATGCATGCGGCGCAGGGTTGTGTGCGGTTGGTCGTCAGCTTTATTGCATGCATGGGTATCTTGGCACGGCGCAAGCCGGATGTGGTGCTGGGTATGGGCGGTTATGTGACGGTTCCTGGCGGGTTTGCGGCAAAATTGCGCGGCATTCCCGTGGTGCTGATCAATGCCGATGCAGCCCTGTTGTTGTCAAATAGAGCCTTGGCATCTTCGGCCAAGCGGGTGCTGTTTGGTTTTCCCGGGAATTTTGGCAGTGCGGCAGGCAAGGCACAGGTAACGGGCAATCCGGTCCGGCAAGAAATTCTTGATGTTGCGCCGCCTGCGCAGCGCTTTGCCGGACGCGTCGGGCCTTTGCGCCTGCTGGTAGTTGGGGGGAGCCTGGGGGCGAAAGTGCTGAACGACTGTTTGCCCGCGGCTCTGGCGTTGTTGCCGGAGAAAGTCAGGCCATTGGTTGTGCATCAGTCTGGGCGGCAGCATCGTGAAGCGTTGCTCGCCGCTTACGCACAGGCAAAGGTTGAGGCGGATGTGCTGGAGTTCATTGACGACATGGCACATCGCTATGCCGAGGCCGATTTGGTGATTTGCCGCGCCGGGGCAATTACGGTGTCGGAGCTGGCCGCTGCAGGTGTAGCCAGCATTCTGGTGCCATTTGTCGTTTCCAGTACCGCACATCAGCGCGATAATGCGCAATTGATGGCGCAGCATCATGCGGCACTCCATTTGCCGCAAGGTGAGTTGACGCCGCAGCGAGTGGCCGCGTTGTTGCAGGAAATGACGCGAGAAAATTGCCTGTCGATGGCGCAGAATGCTTATGCCATTGGCCGGCGTGATGCGAATGGAAAAATTGCGGATGTGCTGGAAGAAATGTCCAGCACATCATCAAATTGAGAAGCGAGCATGAAACACAAAGTTAAAAACATTCACTTCGTCGGTATTGGTGGCAGCGGGATGAGTGGCATCGCAGAGGTGTTACTGAATCTGGGCTATCACGTATCCGGGTCTGATCTGGCGAGCAACTCTGCTACAAGCAGGTTGGCCGGCCTGGGCGCACGCATCGTTCAAGGACACGATGCCGCGAATATCGAAGGGGCGGATGCGGTTGTTACGTCGACTGCTGTCAAACAGGACAATCCTGAAGTTGTGGCTGCGCGCCAGAAAAAAATTCCGGTGGTGCCGCGTGCGTTGATGCTGGCGGAATTGATGCGCCTGAAGCGCGGTATCGCGATTGCCGGTACCCATGGCAAGACGACGACCACCAGTTTGGTGGCCAGTGTGCTGGCTGAAGGGGGGTTCGATCCTACTTTCGTGATTGGTGGCCGTTTGAACAGCGTCGGTGCCAATGCGAAACTCGGCGCCGGTGACTTCATCGTGGCCGAAGCGGACGAGTCGGATGCGTCGTTCCTGAACCTTCATCCGGTGATCGAGGTCATCACGAATATCGATGCTGATCATATGGAAACATATGGCCACGATTTTACTCGGCTGAAACAGGCTTTCGTCGAATTCACGCAGCGGCTGCCGTTTTATGGGCGCGCGATGCTGTGCCTGGATGATCAAAACGTGTGTGAAATCATGCCGTTCATTTCCAAACCGGTGACCACTTACGGTTTTCATGAAAATGCCGATGTGCGCGCCATTGATGCCAGGGCAGAAGGGACGGTGATGAAGTTCACCGTTTTGCAAAAGGGTTTTCAACCGCTGGCGGTGACGCTGAACCAGCCGGGCATGCACAACGTGCAGAATGCGTGCGCCGCAGTCGCGATTGCACGTGAATTGAGCATCAAGGACGGAGCCACGCAAAAGGCGCTGCAGGAGTTTCGCGGGGCGGGGCGCCGTTTCACGCAATATCGCGGCATCGCCATTCCGGCAAGTTCTGGGAAACCGGGCGGGACTTTCGATTTGATCGACGATTATGGCCACCATCCGGCTGAAACAGCAGCGACGATTGCTGCTGCGCGCGGCGCATTTCCGGGGCGCAGGCTGGTATTAGTGTTTCAGCCGCATCGCTATACCCGGATGCGCGATCTGTTCGAGGATTTCGTCAGGGTGCTGTCATTGCCGGATGTATTGTTGCTGGCGGAAGTATATCCGGCGGGCGAACAGCCGATTGTTGCGGCAGATGGCAGGACGCTGGCGCGGGCGTTGCGCGTTGCGGGCAAAGTTGATCCGGTATTTGTCGAAGATATTGCCGACATGCCGACTGCGATCATGAATGTGGTGTGCGACGGCGACGTTGTCGTCACGATGGGTGCCGGATCGATCAGCGGCGTGCCGGGAAAATTAACGCAGTCTCAAGTGAAAAATCAATCGTAAGCGAAAAGATCATGGTAAAAAAACTGGGTAAGGTCGGCGTGTTAATGGGAGGCAGTTCGGCTGAACGCGAAGTCTCTTTGATGTCCGGCAAGGGTGTGCTTGAGGCGCTGCGCAGCAAGGGCGTTGATGCGCATCCATTCGATACCGGCCAACGCAGTATTGCTGAGCTGGCTGGAGAGGGCTTCGATCGGGTGTTCATCGCATTGCATGGACGCTATGGCGAAGACGGCACCATTCAGGGCGCGCTGGAACAGTTGCGCATTCCCTATACCGGGCCGGGCGTGATGGCATCCGCGATTGCCATGGACAAGGCCATGACCAAACGCATCTGGAAGGCAGCCGGCCTGTCGACGCCGAAATACGAAATGCTGACCCGGGAATCGAATCGCGCAGCGGTTGTTGCCGCGCTGGGTCTGCCGCTGGTCGTCAAGGCGGCGCATGAGGGCTCATCAATTGGCTTGAGCAAGGTGAACCGGGCGGAGGAATTGCAGACTGCCTATGCGCAGGCAAGCCGTTTCGACCAGGATGTGATCGCGGAAGAATTCATCAATGGGCTGGAACTGACCTGTGCAATTCTTGAAATCGACGGCATGCCCAAAGCGTTGCCGCTGATTCGGATTACTGCGCCGAACGCGAATTACGATTACCGCAACAAGTACTTCAGCGACGACGTCCAGTACCTTTGTCCTTCGGGATTGGCGCCAGAACAGGAACTGGAAATTCGGTCGTTGGCATTGGCTAGCTATCGTGCGCTGGGATGTCGTGGCTGGGCGCGGGTCGATGTGATGTTGCGTCTGTCCGATCAGAAACCGTTTCTGCTGGAAATCAATACCTCGCCCGGGATGACGGGTCATTCACTGGTGCCGATGGCTGCCAAGGTGGCCGGCATCAGTTATGAAGATTTGTGCCTGCAGATCATCCGGTCTGCCAGGCTGGATTTGAACGTGTCGAACGAATGGAAGCCTGACTGAAAGAAGATATGTGGCATGACATCAAATTGCTGAATGCACTCACTGGAGCCTTGATCGGGTTTTGCGCTCTGGTGTTGCTCGTTGCCGGGCTATGGTGGCTGGCACAGCGGCCGATGTTTGCGCTTAAGGTGATTACAGTCACAGGTATCGAGAAACCAGAGCTGCGCCATGTCAATGCATTAACGGTGAAAAGCACCGTTTTGCCGCGCGTTCAGGGAAATTTTTTTACGGTCAACCTGGATTCGCTCCGTCTAGCTTTTGAGACCGTGCCGTGGGTTCGTCGGGCGACCGTGCGGCGCGAGTGGCCGAATCGGCTGATTGTCACCATCGAGGAACACCAGCCTTTGGGAACTTGGGGCGAAGATGGGCGGCTATTGTCGACGGACGGCGATGTGTTCACAGCCAATTTGGCCGAAGCTGAAGAGGACGGGAAATTGTTCGACTTTGGCGGGCCGGCAGGTAGCGGAAAGGAAGTTGCGTCACGCTATCAGGATTTTCGACTTTGGTTCGCACCACTCAAGTTGTCGCCGGTTGCGGTGCATCTTTCCGATCGTTTTTCATGGTCGGTAAGGCTCAGCAACGGTATGACCGTCAAGTTGGGGCGGGAGCAAAGCGGGATGAAGTTGAAGGAACAGGTTGAACGGATGATACAGGTGTATCCGCAATTGGTGGCGCGGATGAAGGGCAGGATTGACAGCCTGGATTTGCGTTATCCGAACGGTCTGGCGCTGAGCGTCGGTGGCCAGACATCGTAAGTGGAAGCATGGAAACAGCAACAGCAAACGTGACAGACATATGACAAAAGATTCAAAAAACCTGATCGTTGGCCTGGATATCGGCACCTCGAAAGTGGTGGCGGTGGTGGCTGAAGTCATGCCAGACGGGCGGCATGAGGTAATCGGCTTGGGGCAATATCAGTCAAGGGGGCTGAAAAAAGGCGTGGTCGTCAATATCGAGGCGACGGTCGAATCGATCCAGCATGCGCTGGAAGAAGCCGAGCTGATGGCAGATTGCAAGATACGGAATGTCTATACCGGGATTGCCGGCAGCCATATCCGAAGCTTCAATTCGACCGGGATGGTCGCGATCAAGGAAAAGGAAGTCACTGCTGCCGATGTGGCGCGCGTGATCGAAACCGCCAAAGCGGTGAACCTGACCGATCAGCAATTGCTGCATACGGTGCCGCAGGAATTTATTGTTGATAGCCAGGACGACGTGCGCGAACCGATCGGCATGAGCGGCATCCGCCTGGAAGTCAAGGTGCATATTGTGACTGGCGCCGTGTCGGCGGTGCAGAACATCGTCAAGTGCGTGCGGCGCTGCGGGTTGGAAGTGTCCGATCTGATCCTGCAACCGATCGCTTCGGCCGATGCGGTGTTGACCGAAGACGAGAAGGAACTGGGCGTTGTGCTGGTCGATATTGGCGGTGGCACCACTGATGTTGCGATATTTTCCGAAGGGGCGATTCGCCACACGGCCGTATTGCCGATTGCCGGCGACCAGATCACCAACGACATCGCGATGGCGTTGCGTACGCCGACTGCCGAAGCGGAAGAAATCAAACTGCGCTACGGCATCGCGAAACAGGCGATGGTCGACCCGTCGGAAACGCTTGAAGTTCCGGGATTGGGGGATCGCCCGCCGCGGATGCTGTCACGTCAGATGCTGGCTGCGGTGATCGAGCCGCGCGTTGAAGAAT
Source organism: Burkholderiaceae bacterium (assembly GCA_034933385.1). GTDB lineage: Bacteria > Pseudomonadota > Gammaproteobacteria > Burkholderiales > Burkholderiaceae_D > QZKY01. Next base: position 8,117 of record JAYFNP010000314.1, read on the forward strand.
TATTTGCGCTGGTGCTGCAGTGTGTGCGCGAATCCGGCTACGAGGAAGTGTTGTCATCAGGAATCGTGTTGACCGGTGGGTCGGCGTTGATGCCCGGGATGGTTGAACTGGCAGAAGATGTTTTTCTCAAACCGGCGCGCGTCGGCATGCCGGATTACCGCGGACAACTGGCGGATGTAGTACTTAGCCCGCGCTATTCGACCGTGCTGGGGTTGCTGCTGGAAGCCAAGAAGCAGTATTTCCGCGGCAATGTCGTGAACAGCCAGCAGGGCTCAGCCAAGGCTGTTTGGCAACGGATGAAGGAATGGTTTCAGGGAAATTTTTAGCCGGAATACGGTTTTGAGATCTGGTTTTGGAATTGGATTTTTTTGACTTAACCGCAGTTGTCAGTCGTCAGTCGTCACATCGCGTGAAGACTGGTGACTGGAAACAGCATCTAGAGAGGGGAGTTCATCATGGCACTCGAAATGATAGAAATGATAGATAACGCAGCGCAAGGAACCATTATCAAGGTGGTCGGTGTTGGCGGTGCTGGCGGGAACGCTGTCCAGCACATGATCAACAAGGGCGTTTCCGGTGTCGAATTCATCGCGGCCAACACCGATGCTCAGGCGCTGGGAAACTCCAAGGCGCATAACATCATTCAGATCGGCGAGTCCGGCCTGGGCGCTGGCATGCGGCCGGATGTTGGTCGCCAGTTGGCAGAGGACTCCCGCGCCAGGATCGAGGATGCGTTGCGTGGCGCGCACATGGTCTTTATTGCTGCCGGCATGGGTGGCGGCACAGGTACCGGTGCCGCACCGATCGTGGCGGAAGTCGCGAAGTCGCTCGGTGCCCTGACAGTGGCGGTGGTTTCCAAGCCGTTCTCGTACGAGGGCAAGCGCTGCATGGATATTGCCGACGAAGGGTTGGAATCGTTGTCCCAGCATGTGGATTCGCTGATTGTCATCCTGAACGAGAAGCTGGAAGAGATTTATGAAGACGACAGCATGATCGAATGGTTCGAGCATGCTGACGATGTGCTCAACAATGCGGTTGCCGGCATTGCGGAAATTATCAACGTGCCGGGCCACATGAATGTCGACTTCAATGACGTCAAAACCATCATGGGCGAGCAGGGCAAGGCGATGATGGGTACTGCGGTCGCTTCCGGTGTCGATCGTGCCAGGATCGCGGCTGAGCAGGCAGTAGCATCGCCGCTGCTGGATGGCATCGACCTGTCCGGCGCACGCGGCGTGCTGGTCAATATCACCGCCAGCCGCGGGCTGAAGGGCAAGGAAACCAAGGAAGTGATGGCGGCAGTACGTGCCTTTGCTGCTCACGATGCCACCATTGCACAGGGTATCGCGTATGACGATGAGATGGGTGATGAGATTCGCGTGACGGTGGTTGCGACCGGCCTGGGGCGCGCCAAGAAACTGCCGCAGCTGGTGTCGACGCCGGTGATGCGTACCGGTACCGACAACCAAGCAGTGATGCCGGTTGCGGGAATGTCGGCAGCGCAAACCACGACGTATGAAACGATTCAGAAACAGCCCGCCGTCTGGCGTCGCGAATCGGCATCGGACACGGTGCGTGCGCTGGAAAAGAACGGCGTGGAAACCTACGATATTCCGGCCTTCTTGCGCAAGCAGGCGGATTGAGTCTAACTGCTAGCGAACGGTATTTTGAATGGAGGAAGAGACCGACAGGAAAGCTGTCGTAATGGCGATTTATCCCCGCTCTGCAAGAAAATCTGAACTCTGGCATACTGGGAACTAATGCTGCAAACGAGAATTATTCTCGATTAGGAAGTCCCTTAATAAACCATAATTTCAAGGAGTCCATGATGAGCATTGCAATTGGTGATCGCCTTCCGGAAGGCAGACTGTCGGAATTTGTTGAAACTGAAACCCCAGGGTGTTCGCTTGGCCCGAATAACTTTCAGGTGGCCGATTTGGTGAAAGGCAAGAAAATCGCCATTTTCGGTGTGCCGGCCGCTTTTTCGCCAACTTGTTCGGATAATCATTTGCCGGGTTATCTGCAAAACGCGGCCAGTTTCAAGGCCAAGGGAGTGGATGAAATCTGGTGCGTCGCTGTCAATGACCCGTTCGTCATGGGCGCATGGGGCAGGGCACATAAAACCGCCGGCGCAATCCGCATGATGGCAGATGGCAGCGCCGCATACACCAAGGCGCTGGGATTGGAATTCGATCTGACCAAAGCCGGGATGGGGGTTCGTTCGCAGCGTTATTCGATGCTGGTCGAAGATGGCGTGGTCAAGCAGTTGAACGTCGAAAAGGGTGGCAAACTGGATGTTTCCTCGGCCGAAAAACTGCTGGAACAAATCTGAACTCTGGGTTTCGATAAGAAATGGGGGGGCAGGCTTTTTTGCAAAAACCGGTGCTGCCCCCCGAATTTCCCATGGTTGCCCATGCCAGCGAAACAATTTGCAACAGAAATTTGACCGCGCGCGGATATACATTCATGGCTGTATGTTGATATAATTCGCCTCATGCTCAAACAACGCACCATCAAGCAATTGGTCAAAACAATCGGCGTCGGCCTGCATTCCGGCACCAAGGTTGAACTGACGTTACGGCCGGCCGCACCCGATACGGGCATCGTTTTTCGCCGCGTCGATTTGAATCCCATCATCGATTTCTCTGCCTCGGCGACAGCCGTCGGCGATACGCGCCTGGCTTCGACACTGGTGCGCGATGGCGTGAAAATCTCGACCGTTGAGCATCTGATGTCGGCTTGCGCCGGATTGGGTATCGACAACCTGTACATCGATGTCGATGCCGAGGAAATCCCGATCATGGACGGCTCTGCCGCCACGTTCGTTTTCTTGTTGCAGCAAGCTGGCCTGGAAGAACAGAACGCCGCCAAAAAATTCATTCGCGTCAAAAAGCCGATCGAAATTCGCGAAGGCAAAGGTGCGAACGAGAAATGGGCCAGACTGGAGCCATTTCACGGCTTCAAGCTGGATTTTTTCATCGAATTCAACCATCCGGCAGTTGACGGCACTTCGCAGCGCGCCATTGTCGACTTCAGCAAAGTGTCTTACATCCGCGACGTCGCACGGGCACGCACCTTCGGTTTCGTGCAAGACGTCGAAGCGCTCCGCAGCATTGGATTGGCACGCGGTGGTTCGCTGGAAAATGCGATCGTGATGGATGAATATCGCATCCTGAATCCGGATGGCTTGCGTTACGACGACGAATTTGTACGGCACAAGATTCTTGATGCGATCGGTGACCTGTATCTGATTGGCCACCCGTTGTTGGCTAGTTACACCGCGCACAAATCCGGTCATGCGCTCAACAACCAGTTGCTTCGCATGCTGCTGGCGCAGCCGGATGCCTATGAGGTGGTCAGCTTCGTCGATCCGCAGACAGCACCTGCGTCGTATGAGCGTCAAGCGGTACGCGAGTGGGTCAACGCCTAAACGGCGTCTAGCACGTTTTCTGTTTCTGCGCCGTTCATCTACATAAAAGCTTGGGGTATGTGCCAAAATATGGTCATATCCCCGCGAATTTCCTAGCCATTCAAAAATACACTTACCAGTATATTTTAGGTAGTGTTACGCCGGTTGGGCGCCTGAACAAAGCGTAATGGGTCGCGACCGGTGCTAGAATGCCGCTTTCCAACGCTATCGGAGAGCAGCATGGTACTTGAGCACGTCGACATTCTCATCCACCCGGAACAACAAGCCGCTTTTGAGGTTGCCCTCAAACTCGGAGTGGAAAGCGTGATACTCAAGTCGAGGGGCTTTCTTGGCTACCGCATCAACCGCGGGATTGAAACGCCAGAGCGTTACATTGTGCTGTTTTACTGGCAGACGCTGGAAAACCACACCGTTGATTTCCGCGAATCCCCCGCGTTCGCCGCCTGGCGTGCCATTGTCGGTCCGCATTTCGCACGGCCCCCCATCGTTGAACATTTCAACTTGCTGGATCAGTCACTGTAAGCAGCCATTCGAGTACCTGCTCCGGCCGGTTCAGGTCAAGCCAAGCCCGACGGCTATCCCAATCGAGCGGGGTGGCGCTATCGGATGCGACCGCCAAAATGCCGGCATCGTCAGGGTAGAGCGCCGGTTTGCCGAGCGCCGGACGGTAAACTTCCAGCTTGCGGATGGCGGCCCAGCGGTAACCTTCGACCAGCGTCAGGTCAGCCGGTGACAGCCGTGAAACCAGATCATCCAGCGTCGGCTGTTCCGCGCCACGCAACTCATGCGCGATCATGTAGCGCTGTGGCGATGCCAGCAAAACTTCGGCCGCGCCGGCGGTACGCAGGCGGGCGCTGTCCTTGTGCGGTGGTTCCAGCGGGACATCATGGTGGCTATGCTTGATTACGTTTACGCGCCAGTCCTGAGCGGCAAACATCGGCAACAACGCTTCCAGCAGGGTTGTTTTGCCGCTGCCGGACCAGCCGACAAAGCCGATGATCGGTGTTGCCATGTTCAATGCGACGTGATTTTCATAGTGAAAAATTGTACCGCACAGAGGGGTGAGGTTGCCGGAATGCGCTAAATCGGGGATAATTCGCGTCTGCGTTGCCGGGATGGCGAAATTGGTAGACGCACGAGACTCAAAATCTCGCGGTGGTGACACCGTGTCGGTTCGATTCCGACTCCCGGCACCATTGAACCTTCCAGAGAGGTTCGAAAAAAGACAGCAAACCCGCGTTTTCCCTAGCAGATACGCGGGTTTTTTGTTGTCCGCGCCATATTGACC
>JAYFNP010000315.1:0-1592 GCA_034933385.1 Burkholderiaceae bacterium
GTGCGCCGTCGTAAAAAACCGGCCCCGTCGACGGCTGCCGATATTGCCGATGAGGCTCCGGAGCCGTCCAATTCGATGTTTGGTACCTCGGGTGGACAGAGTGTCGATACCAACAACAGTATTTTCAATTCCAGTTTCACGCCCTCAGCCAGCCTGCTGGATACCAACGAAGTCGATCCGGTGGCGGAAGCGGATGTGTACATCGCTTACGGCCGCGAAGCGCAGGCCATCGAAATTCTGAAAGAAGCGTTGCGCAACCACCCGGAACGCAATGCGCTGCGGGTCAAGCTGCTGGAAATCTATGCGTCGCAAAAAGATGTGCATGCGTTCGACTTGCTGGCCAGCGAATTGTTCAGCCTGACCAAGGGTGAGGGCGAGGACTGGGTGTACGTGGCCGGATTGGGCGTGGCGATCGACCCGGGCAACCCGTTGTATGCCGGTGGCGAACTGTCGGAAGAGTTGCTGGCCCAGCCGGCGTCGTTGCAGACCAGCGTGACCCGTCCGGCGGCAGAACTCGACCCCGATTTCCGTCTGGGCGCGCCACGGGCGGAACAGGTTGCGCCGCAGGATGCAGCGCTGCAGATTACGCCGGAGCAGCTGGCCGCTCCGGATTTGCCACTGGATCTGGCGCCGGCGGCCGAAGCGGCGGCGTCGGACGCGCTGGATTTCGATTTGGGCGGCAAGACAGTGGAAACCGCGCCGCCGGTCGAAGCCCCGAAACCGATGGCAGATGCCGGGCTGGATTTTGCCATGCCCGAACCTGCGGCAACGTCTGCGGCGTCACTGCGACCCACCGAGCAAGCTCCGGAATCTGTACCCAGTTTAGGCTTCGATCTGGGCGATCTGAATGTCGAACCGGCCGATCAAGGCGCTACGCCTGCTGTCGAAGTCAAGGAACTGGGGAACGAAGCGCTCGAATATCTGGCCGACTTCAAACCATCGCCGGTCGCCGGTACGCAATCGCCTTTGGACATTGCGGCGGCTTCCATGCCAGCGGCAAAAGACAGCCCAGCGGAAGCATCGGCGACGGCCGGTACCGAAGCAGTTGATTTTTCGGATGCGCCTTCCGCCGGTGGAACAGATGCGGTCCAGGCTGCGCCAGTCACGTCCTCTTTCGATTTCGGTTCAATCAACCTTGACCTTGCACCCCATCAACCGCAGGAGCAGGACATGACGCCGTCAGTGAAGCCGGACATTGCACCTCCGAACGAAAGTGTCCCCCAGGCTGTTGTCGCTCCCGCTGCCGGCAGCAACGACGCCGAGATGAACACCAAGATCGATCTGGCGGATGCCTATCTGGGCATTGGCGACAAGGAAGGCGCGCGCGAATTGCTGGAAGAAGTCATTCAGGAAGGTTCAGGCGAACTGGTAGAACGGGCAAAAGCGGCGCTGGCCAAGATTTCCTGAAGCATGTATTTTTTTGTACGGGTGGTTGCGCCGTAAGGCGCCCGCCCGTTTTTTTTGTTCCCGCTGCAGAAGGTCGCTGATCGGGTTATTTCCGGTTTGCCGTACAATTCGTGGCGGTTTTTTGTCATCCGTTTCTTCGGAGAGTTGAATTGAAACGCATTGCGCTCGGTATCGAATATGACGGC
>JAYFNP010000316.1:0-2362 GCA_034933385.1 Burkholderiaceae bacterium
TGATGTGCGTCTTTGTCATGTTATTGAACCGTTTTTTCTGGCGCAAACTGTATCTGCTGGCGGAAAACCGCCGCTGATGAAAGGAACCACCGATGGCACGGAACGTATTGATCGAATTGCACGATGTGGCCAAGACCTTCCAGACGGCCGATGGCACGTCGCGCATGGTGCTCGAAGACGTCGATTTCGAACTGGCGGAAGGCGAAATCGTCGCACTGCTCGGCCGTTCCGGATCGGGCAAATCGACACTGCTGCGCATTCTTGCCGGACTGATTCCGGCCGACAAAGGTTTGGCCCGCTATCGTGGAAAAAACATTTATGAACCGGTCACCAACGTGGCAATGGTCTTCCAGTCGTTTGCGCTGTTCCCTTGGCTTACCGTCCAGCAAAATGTCGAACTCGGGCTGGAGGCACAAGGTGTTCCGCCGGAAGAACGCGAACAGCGCGCCGACGCAATGCTGGAGTTGATCGGCCTGTCCGGTTTCGGCGGCGCATTGCCGCGCGAGCTGTCCGGCGGGATGCGCCAGCGCGTCGGCATTGCGCGCGCGTTAGTCACCGGCCCGGACGTGCTGCTGATGGACGAGGCGTTTTCCGCGCTCGACGTACTGACCGGTGAAACCCTGCGCGACGACATTCTCGAACTGTGGGAAGAAAGCCGCATCCCGACCAAGGGCATCCTGATCGTGTCGCACAACATCGAAGAAGCCGTGATGATGGCCGACCGCATCATCATCCTGTCGAGCGATCCGGGGCGCATCCGCAACGAGGTGAAAATCACGCTGCCCCGTCCGCGCAACATCGAATCGCCGGAAGTCCGCAGACTGATTGATGAAATCTACGGTCTGATGACCATGCGCGCCGTTCAGGAAGCCGTCACCGGCGTGCCTGCCGCGAAAGCGTTCAGCTACCGTCTGCCGGATACCGACATCAGCCAGATGGAAGGCATACTTGAATGGGTGGCCGATGCACCATTCAACGGCCGCGCCGATCTACCGCAATTGTCCGAAGAAACCGAATTGCCAGACGAAAAACTGTTCCCGGCCTTCGAGGCTCTTGGCCTGCTCGGTTTGGCAATCGTCGAGAAGGGCGACCTTCTGCTGACGTCGCTGGGGTTACGCTACGTCCGTGCGGAACAAGCAGAACGACAAGAAATTTTCGGCCGACAACTGCTCGCGAAAGTGCCGCTGGCCGCACATATCCGGCATTCACTCGAACGAGAAGAATCTGGTGCCCTGCCGGAAAAACCGTTTCTTGATCTGCTCGAAGAACACCTGAAGGCGGACGAAGCCAAGCGCGTGCTCGGGGTCGCCGTGGAATGGGGGCGGTACGGCGAAGTCTACGAGTATGATTTCCACACCGGTCGGCTGACGTTACCGGCCGATGAGGAAGAATAGCGTCACGCGACGCGCTTCGAAAAGCAATAAAAAAGGGCCGGATATTCCGGCCCTTTTCTCACCAATTTGCCATCGTTAAACGGCGGTGAACCGCGCGATGCCATCTTCTGCACCAATCTCGCGCTTGAGTCTGCCCTGCTCTTCCAGATAATTCAGATGAGCAATGGTTTCGCTCATTGCAAACATCGACTGATGGGTATCGGTCACATCGCGGTCGAACAGCACCGGCAGCAGTTCGCAAGCGGTTTTGGGTGACGCTGCTCCGGCCAATAGCACATTGCAGCGGTTCTTGTGATGCGCGACCAGTTGATCGAGCCGCGTCTGAATGCCGCGGAACGGCCGCCCATGCGACGGCAGCACCAGCGTATCTTCCGGCAACGCTCGGAACCGCTCGATCGAATCGAGAAAATATTGCAACGGATTGCCCAACGGGTTCGATGCCAGCACCGGAATATTGGTCGAAATGCTCGGCAGCAGCATGTCGCCGGAAATCAGCACCTTCAGCGATGCGGAATACAGCGCGATATGTTCCAGCGCGTGACCATAGCCGACAATCACGCGCCAGTCGTGGTCACCCACCTTGAACACTTGATTGTCGAACAGCCGACGGTAAGTCGACGGAATGATCGGGAACCCCTGCCGGTAGACATTTGCCCGCATTTTCAGCGCATCAAGACGCTTGCGATCCAGCCCGTGATGACGGAACATCTCGATCATCGCATCAACCGAATAATTGCCCGCTTCTTCGGCAAAACAGAGCGCACCGCTATATTCGCCCTGCGTAGTCCACATCGGCGCACCGGTCTTCTGTTCCAGCCAGCCGGACAAACCAATATGATCCGGATGGTAATGCGTGACGATCTGCCGCTTGAGCGGGTATTGGGTCAGCAACTTTTCCCAAATCTGCTTGATCGGATCCCAGGTCAGGCCGGTATCGACCGCACACCAGCCATCGCCATCGGCCAGTA
>JAYFNP010000317.1:0-2807 GCA_034933385.1 Burkholderiaceae bacterium
ACGCAACTGCTCGGGGTGAAAGCGGTGATTGCGCGTTCGTTCGAGCGCATCCATCGGGCCAACCTGATCGGCATGGGGGTGTTGCCGCTGCAGTTCATCGGTTCGGACAGTGTGCAATCGCTCGGTCTCGATGGCACGCAATGGTTCAGCCTGCTGGGGCTGGATGGCGAAATCAAGCCGCAGCAGAAAGTGACGCTGGTGATCGCGCATCAGGATGGCAGCCAGCAGAAAGTCGAAGTGCTGCTGCGCATCGATACGCCGATCGAGGTCGATTACTACCGCCACGGCGGCATCCTGCCGTTTGTGTTGCGGCAGTTGCTGGCCGACTGATTGGCCGTTCACCGCAAAAACGCCGGCTGTGGCCGGCGTTTTTGCATTGGCGCAGCGGTTTGGGGCTGAAATAATACCGGTGGGTGTATTTTTGGGTTGCCGCGAAATATCTGGCCGGAGTGGATATATTCGCCATATACCCCGGGTTTTTTTGTGATATTTCCAGCCTCAAGCGAAAATCCACTACAATACCGCTCTTACGCCCCCATCCTTCATCATCATGCGACGCCCGTCAAAAAATTCCCCGCCCAAGCTTTACCCGGACAGCCAGCGACTGATTGCGCTGGCGCGTGAAACGGTGAATGCCGCCAGCCGTCTGGAAAAACGCGTCTGGGAAAGCAGCATGGATACGGTGATCCAGAAATTGCTGAACACGCGGCGTCAGGAAGCGCTCGATGCGGCGCTCGATCACCTGTTCAAGGTGGAAATCGACGCTTACGATGCATTGCTGCAGACGATCGAGGCAGCGAGCGAATCGTGCACGATGGAACACGAAGGCGTGCAGTACGACGTGTTGCTGGTCGCCGCCCCCGTGCTGGCATGGACGCGGTTTGCGATACCACACGGCCCGATCGCGGCGGAAACCCATCAGGCGCTGACCACCCAGATGCTGGCGCATGTGCTGGCCCCGGAGGCGCGCCTGTTCATCGCGCCGCAGCTGTTTGCCATTGACCACCTGCCGTATTCGCACACGCAGACGGCGGCGTTGACCCGGCATCTTGGCAAAGTTTTATTTAAGGGAACTGCTTACCTTCCGTTGCAAACCTTGCAGGAAATCCCGCCGTTCCTGGCGGATACGCGTTACCTGCTGGCGGCCGTGGCCGCGCCTGTCGGCCAGCCGCTGTTTTGCTGGCAGGATGCGCAAGATCCGCTGGTTGCTTCCGACTTGCGCGAGACCGCGCTGAAGGCCTGGCAGCAGCAGGGTGGGCCGAATGTCGCGCGCATGTTGCCCGGATGTGGCATCGAACTGATGTTGCCGGAATCCTTTTTCGGCGCGTGCCGCAAGGCCGATTTGCAAATCCGCCCGGCTTCGATCCGTGCCGGCGTGCATTACCTGACGCAAACGCTGAACATCGAGCCGTCCGGCCTGCGCGCCGTGGTGGCACCGTTCGGCGAAATGTCATCCGACGCGCCGGTCAGCGAATACCGCATCGGGTTTGCGACCGGCGACAGCAACGACATCATTTATGGCGTCGTCTGGCCGCTGTATGGCCAGGAAGATGCTGGCGACAACGAGGCCGGCGAGATGCCGGATGGAATCGGCGCGGCCGGTCTGTCGGCTGGCGTGCGCCAGACGGCGATCGAGCAAATCGTCGCCTTGCTCGAGCAGCATGGCGTTGCCTGCGACAAGCGCCACAGCGAACGCTTCCCGCTCGAATATTGCGACGATTGCGGTGCGCCGCTGTTCGCTGATGCCGCTGGCGAACTGGTGCATGCCGAAATGCCGGAAGACGCGCCGCAGGACGTGGTGCGCTTGCACTGAAAGCCGCCCGAACCGGCGCGGTTATTTGATAATTGGCAGTATTTCGGCCATTCCGCGTCAGGCAGGTTTTATAATTTCGGGGTGTCCGTGGTTTCCTCTTGCCAACCAATGAAGGAATGAACCATCATGCCGCCGTTTTCTCTTTCTGCCGCTCCCGCCTTCCAAGCCCTGCAACAGCACGCCCAAACCGCTTCCGGCTGGCAACTGCGCGACTTGTTCGCAAACGCGCCGCAACGCTTTCCGGCGATGACCGTCGAGGCGGCCGGGCTGTTTCTCGATTATTCGAAAAATCGGGTCAGCGACGAAACGCTGCGCCTGCTGGGCGGACTGGCGCAGGCGCGCGGTGTCGAAGCACGGCGCGATGCGATGTTTGCCGGCGAGAGAATCAACAACACCGAGCAGCGAGCCGTGCTGCACACCGCCCTGCGCGCGCCGCGCGGCACGGCGCTGAAACTCGACGGGCAGAACGTGATGGACGACATCCACGCGGTGCTCGATCGTGTGAAGGCGTTCAGCGAACGCGTGCGTTCCGGCGAGTGGAAGGGCTGCACTGGCAAGACGATCACCGACATCGTCAACATTGGCATCGGCGGTTCCGATCTCGGGCCGAAGATGGTCTGTCTCGCCTTGCGTCCGTATGCGCGGCCGGGACTGAATGTGCATTTCGTTTCCAACGTCGATGGGCATGACATGGATGCGACGCTTGCCACAATCAAGCCGGAAACCACGCTGTTCATCGTCACCTCGAAGACATTCACCACGATGGAAACGATGCTCAACGCGCATACCGCACGCAACTGGTTTTTGCGCCACGCGAACGCTGCCGGTTTGCCCAGGCATTTCGTCGCGGTATCGACCAACGCCGAAGCGGTGAGTGATTTTGGCATCGATACGGCCAACATGTTCCCGTTCTGGGATTGGGTGGGCGGGCGCTATTCGGTCTGGTCGGCGGTCGGATTGCCGGTGGCGCTGGCCATCGGTTACGACGGCTTTG
>JAYFNP010000318.1:0-1864 GCA_034933385.1 Burkholderiaceae bacterium
CGAATCACAGGAATGGATCAGCCTGAGCCTGTCTGCAATCGCTCGGGAGCAGCGCTTCCTGTACATCGGAATGTAGTCCCTGCAACAACAATATTGGTAAACAGGAGATGACGAATGGCGCTTGATATACCTTTTTTCTCAAAGAAGAATAAAGACTTGCCATCAGCCGAGGCCGGTTCGTCCGAGTCTTCGCCCAACGATACTCCGGCACTCGTTACCGATTACAGCGCACTACAGAACGTGCATGTCCCGGGAATAACGAAAGAAAAGGCGTTCGATATTCGGCTTCCTCTCATCGGTCACAGAACACGCCAATGGCAGGAACGTTTCCTGATGACGGTGCTGTTCTTTTCGATCGTTTTCGGCATCGTCTTCGCTCTCGCACAGTGGCAAAGAAATTACCTCAATGTGTACCAGACCCGAATCACGACGGATCTTCAACAGCAACTCCAGAATATTAATGCTGCGACCGCTAATGCCATTCAGGCCAAACCGGAGGCAGTTGACCAGCTTGAATCCAGTTATAACCAATTCAATAAAGGCTTCGGCTATATCCAGGAACTCTTAAGCGGTAGAGCCGGTGCTGTTGAAGCCGGTGGCGGTCGTTCGGCTTATGAAGCGACTCCGGAAATGCTTGAGGCGGGAAAGAAAATTGGCCAAATCTGGGCCACGCCCGAGGCAGCTATCCAGTCTATCCTGTCCATGAGGGATGAACTGACGGCATACAGCTCGTCGATGCAAAAGATTGAGAGCCACGCCACCAACGGACGCAAACTTGCCGAACAAATTGCAACCGCCATTTCAAAAGGCAATGCATCGTCACAGGATGCAAATTCGGCCAACCAATTACGCGCGCTGACACTTCGGCTGGAACGCGATAAAAATGAATTGTTGACTTCAGAAGGGCTGAACGTTGAACGTGCGCTGGCCTTGGGCAAAGATGTGAGTTCCGCTCGAAGCCTGGCAGAGGGGCTCCTCTCAAGCAATCTCATCGAACGCATCAGCCCGGAAGACCAAAGTCTGCGCAACAATCTGACCAAGCTGCAAGAAACACTTTCCCAATACCAGCAAGCACTCCGAGCGATGACGGGTCATCAGGAAAATGTCCTTGCCACGAAGCAAGCTCACCAGCGAATTCTGGCCGTCAATGAAAACTTGAAGGACGCACTGAACGGACTGAAAAATCTCTACTTCGAAGAGTCCCAGAAAACAGGCGGTTTTACCTGGTTGATGCTGGGTTGCGTCGGTATTGCACTGGTGGCCCTCGCGCTTTTCATGATCGTGCAGATCCAAGGTAGTATCGACGACACGATCGAAGCAGAAAAACGGCGCGAAGAATCAGAACAGCAACGTTTGGAAGCTATCCGCCTAGAGGAAGAGGCGCGCGAACTGAATGAACGAAACCAGGCAGCAATTCTCCGCTTGATGAATGAATTGCAGGAAGTGGCGGACGGCGACTTAACCACCCAGGCAACCGTGTCAGAAGACATCACTGGCGCCATTGCGGACTCGATTAACTACACGGTGGAAGAACTTCGCGGCCTGGTCGGACGCGTAACCACAACAGCTGAGCAGGTGGATACGGCCTCTGCGCAAGCGCAAGAAATGTCTTCAACCCTTATCAACGCATCGCAACAGCAATCGCGCGAAATCGAAGAGGCAACTCAGCTGGTGCTGCGAATGGCGCAGGATATTACCAATGTATCGAAATCGGCCAATGAGTCAGCCGAAGTGGCGCGCCAGTCCCTGATGGTGGCATCGCAGGGCGCGTCAGCGGTGGAAAACACCATTAAGGGCATGAACGAAATTCGTGAGCAGATCCAGGAAACTGCAAAACGGATCAAACGGCTTGGCGAATCGTCAC
>JAYFNP010000319.1:0-4670 GCA_034933385.1 Burkholderiaceae bacterium
CATGCGACCTGCGCCGATACGTTCAACAGGTTTTTGTTGCAAATAAGCCCTGATGAGCGTTAGTGCAGCCGCAACCAATTGCTGCCGATTTTCACGTATGACTTCTACTGGATCGAAATGAAACTCCCTTTGATGCGGCGTCTCTGTCCTTGGGTCAATTCGGCATTTCAGAATGCGCCTTGGCAGGTCACCTTTGAGTATCAGATTGTTACCAGACACCAGCACTAGCGCATTGGTTGGCACAGTTTCGCTTCGTGATTTTCCCAACACTCGATCACTGTAATGTTCGCTGGTCAATGCAGCAGCAAGGGATGGTGAATCGAATTCGCCGATAATGTTGTCGATCACAATCGTGCCGCTACCAGTGAGTAGCACGGCAAACACGCGTTTGCGCATTTCTTCATCACTTCGTGCGTCCGGTTGCGGGGAAATAGTCGGAGAGTCGCCCTTCAATGTGGCAAGTACCTTGATCAACAGGGTCTTGCCGCTTGCCTGGATTGGTGCATCGAAACCAAATCCAGGTGCCGTTGGCAAGAGCGCACGCATCACTGCGGTCAGCATCGCAGTGAACATGACCGTTTGATCTATCGGCGAATCGAACGGAAAATATCGGACTGGCCACCATAAAATTCCTATCGCTTCATTAACAGCCTCTAAATCTGGTGATTCAGGAATACTGGCCACATCGTCAGGCAAGAAAAGGTCAGCACCAGTTCTTGCATCATATCCGGACTGTGCAAGTAGTCTCCCTGATTCAGGATCAATGATGGGGGCTGTCAGAACCGCCTTAATCGGTGGGAATTCAGTCGCATATGCCTCTATCAGCATTTTTGCTGCATCTAATGGTGCGTCCGCAGCGCACCAGTTTTTATTCAAACCTTTTTCAAAACGAATCAATCGATCCAGCGATGCCAATACCATAAGTGGCGTTACCATGATCATGCTGCCATCGTCCCCAATCGCAACCAAAGACGAGTCTCGCCGATAGAATTCCTGATAATCGCGCAGGGTATGGACAATCTGCCGCATATACTCATGTCGCTCACCCTTCTGGAGACGAATAGTGGCTACAGTTACAGACAAGGTATAAGTACATCCGCCATGAGCAAAACTGTGGATACGCGACTGGCCGGGACCGTTCAGATATGCACGCGCAATGCGATTGTCGTTGTGATAATCTGGTTCGGCAGGATCGGCAAAGGTCTTGCCATGCCATATGCTTTTGTTTAGCAGTATGTCTCGCACCGTGACAATTTGGCCATCGGTGGCATGAAGGACGACATCGCCATGCAGCACTTTTTTGTCCAGCATGTCGCCAACGACCTTTTCAGCAGTTTCGCGCGTAGAGCCTTGGGCAACCATCTCGTCGACTCGTTTCCCTTGATATTCCGCACGTTTGGCTGCTGCCGGTACTTTCGCAGAAGACTTTGCTGTATCTACAAGCTGGTTATAGCGGCTCTCTTCCTCTGGCGTCAATTCAGGCAATGCAGTGCGCGTATCAAGTACCAAGGTCGCTTTTCCCCAAAGCTTCGGCTTTGGTTTGCGGCTTTCGAGCGGCGCAGTACAAATAGGCGGGGCGCAGTAATCGATCCGGTTGGGCTGAAAAACGGAATCGTCGATGATGCTACGCACCAGCATTGAACCGGCGCTAGATATTTTGATATAGCCATGCCCATTAAGCCATGTCCGCTTGAATAAAACCTCACTTGCTCGTGGTATGTCGGTGCCGTCGGCAACGATGATGTAGACCCGTTGTCCCTCCATGCCCTTAACTTGTTGGCGCGTGTTGCTATTCCACAGGCACGAAGATGCTGATGCTGCATGGATATGGGCAACCGAACGGATCGCTGGGCAACATTGGTAGATCGTATCCAACAGTTTTTTCGGCGTGTACAGCTCTGTTTCGTTTGGATCGTAATCGATCATCAAAATGGCAGGCCCTTTCGGCCAATCCATCTTGTCCGCAGTTCTTGTTGTCACCCCAGAAGGAGCACCACTATTTTGGAATTTCTTCTTGGACAATACGTGCGTCACATTTGCGTCAAGTGGTATGCCATAGCTGAGGCAATCATTCGATCCGATGCTGTTCAGAACATCGATGAATTCTGACGGCGTACACTCGACCTGCATTACTTTGCCTTCATAGAGCTGGCTGGCGGTCGACGTTTTTTGGACAGTGCCGTTAGGGGACAGACTTAGTTGTTTCGTGACTGGATCGGGCGCAGTCCATTTTGTGAGAAGGATGTTTCCATTGACTGGTACGACACCTGCTACCGCAGTTTTGGGTGTGTTTCGTTGTTTAGTCACCATCACATCCTCCCTTCGGTCAGAACGGAGGCGATTTCCGCTACGGGCCACAAAAGATTGCGCCCGACCTTGATTGGTCGGATGCCGTAGCACTCACCTTGCTGGCAGTAATTTTTTCGAACAGTTTGAGGCGCTACGCTGAAGGATTTAGCAAATTCTTCAGTCTTGACATGGTCGCGCCCATTTGCGAGCTCTATGAGTGCGGGCGGGAAGTTGATCTGTGTTGCCATGATGACCTCCTATGGGAGTTACGCGCCTTTGCGGGGATTCGCAGTTCAGCGCGTGGCAACACGATTAAATTCACTGATTTGTTTTCCTCCGAGATTAACGACCGTTATCGACCAGAAACGACCGCAAGCGTCCGTTATCGACCATTCATACGTTTGAATCGACTACGCAGTGCTTCTTTCGTAAACGCCACACAGTCATCGTTTTCTGTTCGATACAGAACCCCCTCATTCACTGCATAACCGGTGAGTGGAGCGGGGCGATCATCTGATTCAGCCATACTCACAAGCTCACACCATACGCTTTGATAATCGTCTGGATTCAGTGCTTTCTGTCTGGCTTTCTTGATGATGGGGGCAAGGATGTTCGTGCGTGATTTGATTTTATGAACGGTGCTATCAGTTGAAAGAGTGGGTGCTTCAGGAGCGGTGTGTGAGTGATTATCGTCCGGGGTGTTCTGAGGAAGGTCATCTCCACGCATTTTATGGAGTTTTTTCTCCATTTCCTTAAGTTTTGGCTTGAGTTTTTCGAGCGCTTTTTTGCGGGCCATGACTCCTTGAGTATCGCCAGGATTGTCGGCTTCAATGCGCGCTATGTCTTTTTTTAAATCATAGTATGAGTCGAGGAATTCTTCGATACCTGCCGGCTGTTGTGCGTACTCTGGATCATTCAACTCCTCCAATCTTTCAGCGAGGGATTTGTGGTATTGAACAGACATTTTCTGGCTCTCCTGAGTTGGGTGGCAGGGAATGTTCTTTCAAAGGGGGAATCGTAGGTAGTATGCGACAACGTTATTACACATGCTGCCGCTGCACCGCCAGTTTCAGCCCGGCGGCATTGCAAACTGCCAGCAGAGTCTTGATGGTCGGGTTGCCTTTTGGCGAGAGCGCTCGGTACAGGCTTTCGCGAGGAATGCCGGCACGCTCTGCGACAGTGCTCATGCCTTGCGCTTCCGCCACATGGCGTAGCGCTGCCAGTAGTGCAGATTGTCCGCCAGGCAGGCAGGCTTCATCCATCGCTACGGCCAGATATTCGTTGGCGAACTCCGGATCATCGCGCATCATGTCAATGATGGCTTCATCGTGTGAGCGAGAAGTATTTTTCATTTGGCGGTCCTCCTTTGCCAGTCCTGCCAGTAATCCAGTGCGGTGTTGATGTCTGCCTGTTGCTTGCGTTTGTCGCCACCGATCAACAGCAGAACCAGTTCTTTGCCTGCTTGTGCGTAATACACGCGATATCCGGGGCCGTGGTCAATGCGCAGTTCCCATATGCCATCGGCGATCGGCTTGCAGTCGCCGAAGTTACCTGCCGCCATGCGCTGCGTTCGCACCAGCACTCGCGCGCGCGCCTGTCGGTCAGTCAGTCCTTTGAGCCATTCACTGAACGGGTCGTGCCCGTCTGTCGTCAGATAGTGCGATAAGGTGTACATGGCATATTGTGAATTATACGTTACAAATGAAATTTTGTATGGGGTGTCACTTGACGGCTTTGATGGCTGGTTTTTCTGGCTCAAACTGTACGTTAGCTTGTTCCAGTATCCAGGTTTCAATTCGGTCGTGCCACATGCGCAGCAAGTCAAGCGGTCGGCGGCGGTAGTGCTTTTCCGCGACCGCAGATGGCTTGTGTCCCATGATCTGGGCCACGATCCCTGTGGGGACTTCAATCCATTCGGTGAGCGACGCAAACGACCGGCGCAGACCGTGAATGGTCATATCCGGTAGACCAGCGGATGCCAATGCGCGTTTATGTCCAGGCGTCGGTTCGACCAGCCTTCCATTCTGTGAAGACGGACTGGAAAATACCCATTCATTTCGGCGGGGCAGGGCATTCAGAAGCGAGGCGACATAGGGTGTCAACGGGATGGTTCGCGTGCCATCAACCTTGTCGCGGATGGTCATGCTGCGCCACTGGAAATCGACATCTTTCCAGCGCAGTCCAATAAGCTCACCTCTGCGGGCCCCAGTAAGTAACAGAGTTTGCAGGAAAGCTGCTTGAACAATATTGGGCATTTTGCGAACGGCCTCGAACCAGAGAGGCAGTTGCTCGCGTTGCAGGCTGTCGCCTTCTTTGGTGTTCTTGCGTGGCAGTTCGTCGCGGACTTGTTGCGATTTGTTGGCACCTGCCGGAATCAAGCC
>JAYFNP010000320.1:0-1748 GCA_034933385.1 Burkholderiaceae bacterium
CAAACAAGGGCAATACATTCCGTATCGCCCTTAAGTTATCGTTGATTTTGACCTGCTCCCTCCCAACGTCTATCAAATTCAAGCGAGGGTTTGATACCCATAAACCAGCGGCCTTATAACCACTAACAAGCCATGACCAATTAGGGTAACAGTCAGCTTCCGGCCAAAAGCAGGCATTCGCTTACGGTTGTTATGAGCAAAGGCATGCTATAAATTGACATTGGACTTTTGATGAGTATCTTACCGACTGGGCCGATGGCAGCATCAACGACACATATCGGACCGAAACCAACTATTGGAACAGAGCATGATTGAAGTAAAGCCATTGTTTCGCCTGCATGCGGATGTGGATACGCCGCAAGTGATTGACGGGCCGCTGGGAAAGAGGTTGTTTATTCCCGTCACAGGCGGCACATTCAGTGGGGATCGACTTTCAGGGTCATTGCAGTCTGGAGGTTCAGACTTCCAACTTATTCGTACGGACGGAGTGGCGGAGCTCGATGTACGCGTCACGCTCAAAACGGATGACGGCGTTGTCATTCAACTGAAAGGCCACGGCATGCGGCACACGACGCCGGAAGTGTTCGAGAGAATCATGTCGGGGGCTGATGTTGATTCCTCGGAATACTATTTTCGTGAGGCACTTTTTTTTGAGGCCCCAGCCGGCAAGTATGAATGGTTGAACAGGATCATTGCGATTGCCAAGGGAGGGCGTTTGAAATCCGATGTCTTCCTTGAGGCCTATGAGGTGCTTTAGAGTTTAGAGAATAGGGAGTGGCGCAGTGATTAATAACCATCCGCTTTGGGTCGTTAGCCGACCACTCAACGTAAAGAAACAAAAAAGGCGATTCAAATTGAATCGCCTTCCGTAATGCTTACATCGCAAGCTTTTATCAACGAACTTGTTGTTCGCGTTCAGCAGTCCTCTCAGGCAAAATTCTTCGCGACAAAATCCCAGTTCACCAGTTGCCAGAAGACTTCGACGTACTTGGCGCGCAGGTTGCGGTAGTCGATGTAATACGCGTGTTCCCACACGTCGCAGGTCAGCAGCGGCTTGTCAGCACCGGTCAGCGGCGTCGCGGCATTCGAGGTATTGACGATATCGAGCGACCCGTCCGGCTTTTTCACCAGCCAGGTCCAGCCGGAACCAAAGTTGCCAACGCAGGATTTGGCAAACTCCGCCTTGAAATTGTCGACGGAACCCCATTTCGCATTGATCGCAGCAAGCAGCGCACCGGTAGGATTGCCGCCGCCGTTCGGCTTCAGTCCATTCCAGTAAAACGTGTGATTCCAGACTTGCGCCGCATTGTTGAAGATGCCAGCCGACGATTTTTTGACGATCTCCTCCAGCGAGGCATTTTCGAATTCGGTACCCTTGATCAGGTTGTTCAGGTTGGTCACGTACGCTTGATGATGCTTGCCGTAATGGAACTCCAGCGTTTCTTTGGAAATCAGCGGTTGCAGCGCGTCGAGTGCATAGGGCAGTGCAGGAAGAGTGTGCTCCATGGTGATTCCTTTCCATTTTTCTGTTCTTGAGGAAATCTGATTGTAAAGCGGTTGGCAAATTCTTGCAGAATGCCTAAAACATGACGACGCGCAAAGGTAAAAGCCATGATGATGCTAGTGTTATCGTCACTCTTCACTGCCGGGAGGATTCATGGCCGCCGACATCCCAGTCATCTTTGCATTGAACGCCAGCCGCGATTTCGGCCTGCAAGTGTGTGGCCATCTTGGCCTGCCGTTGAGCG
>JAYFNP010000321.1:0-12656 GCA_034933385.1 Burkholderiaceae bacterium
CGCCGGGGGGAGTACCTGGGCGATTTCCGGTCGTGTCTTCAGCCAGCTGGCGACCGTGCGGGCGGCAGCATCATGCGCGTCGAGCCGTGCTTTCATCGACTGCAGGCCGCGCAGCACCAGATAGACATCGTCCGCGCCGACGCCCATGCCGAGCCGTGCGTGGGCTGAACACAGACGGCGGTAGATCGCTTCGTTCCGGGTGATGACTGCGCCCATCAGCACGTCGGAACCGCCGGACTGGTACTTGGTCAGCGCCTGCAATGAAATGTCGGCGCCGTGTTCGAAGGCGCGGAACAGGATGCCGCCCGACCAGGTATTGTCGAGTGCGACCAGCACGCCACGCTCGTGCGCCGCCCGGCAGATGGCTGGAATGTCCGGCACTTCCATCGATACCGAGCCGGGCGTTTCGGCCCAGATCAGCTTGGTGTTCGGCTGGATCAGTTCGGCGATGCCGGTGCCGATCAGCGGGTCGTAAAAGCGCGCGCTGATACCGAAATCCTTGGACAGCCATTGGCCCATCTCGCGGTTCGGGCCGTAAACGTTATCGGGCAGCAGCACGTCGTCGCCGGTCGAAAGCAGGCCGAAATTGACGATGGTGATGGCGGCCAGTCCGCTCGGTGCCAGCAGGCAGTGCTGGCCGCCTTCGATTTCGGCCAGGCGTGCTTCCAGCGTGAACGTGGTCGGCGTCCCGTGCAGACCGTAGGTGTACCCGGTCTTGTCTTGCCAGACCGTGGTGCGCATCGCGGCGACATTTTCGAACAGCACGGTCGAGGCGTGATGGATCGGCACAGGAAAGGCGCCGAAACCGCCAGGCGCGACGTAATCGCTGTGGTTCAGCCGGGTCGCGACTGATTTTTTGTTTTTCATGTTCGTTCCCCAATCAATACTTGACTTCGCCCCACAGGTCGTACGCATCGGCATCGACGATCGTGACCTCGACAAATTCACCGGCTTTCAGCTTGCGGCGACGATCGAAAGGACGCGCAACATGCACCACGCCGTCGATGTCCGGCGCATCCGCCGCGGACCGGCCAACGGCCTTGCCGGCGCGGCCGACTTCATCGAGCAGCACACGGATAGTGGTGCCGACTTTCGCTTGCAGCCGTTTCGCGGAAATTTCTTCCTGTACCTGCATCAACCGCAGGCGCCGTTCCTCGCGCACTTCTTCCGCTACCGGATTCGGTAATGCGTTGGCGGCGGCGCCTTCGACCGGCGAATACGGGAAGCAGCCGAGGCGGTCGATCTGGGCTTCGCGGATGAAGTCCAGCAGGTATTCAAATTCCGTCTCGGTTTCGCCGGGAAAGCCGGTGATGAAGGTCGAGCGGATAGTGAGATCCGGGCAGGCGGCGCGCCATGCCTGAATGCGTTCCAGATGTTTCTCGCCGCTGGCCGGACGTTTCATCCGGCGCAGCACGTCCGGATGCGCGTGCTGCAGCGGCACATCAAGGTAGGGCAGCACCTTGCCTTCGGTCATCAGCGGCAGCACGTCCTCGACATGTGGATACGGATAGACGTAATGCAGCCGCACCCAGGCGCCGTAATCTGACGCCAGCTTGCCGAGTGCGCCGGCCAGTTGCGCCATGTTGGTTTTCAGCGGTCGTCCGTTCCAGAAGCCGGTGCGGTACTTGATGTCGAGGCCGTAAGCGCCGGTGTCTTGCGACACCACCAGCAATTCCTTGACGCCGGATTTGAGCAGGTTTTCCGCTTCCAGCATCACGTCGGCGATCGGCCGCGATTCCAGCGGGCCGCGCAGCGAAGGGATGATGCAGAAGGTGCAGCCGTGATTGCAGCCTTCGGAAATTTTCAGATAGGCGTAATGCCGCGGCGTCAGCTTGATGCCTTGCGCCGGCACCAGATCGAGAAACGGCTCGTGCGGCTTCGGCAGGTGGCGGTGGACTGCATCCATCACTTCGGCGGTCGCATGCGGGCCGGTGACCGCCAGCACTTTGGGGTACGCATCCAGCACGAAATCGCGGCCGTCGGCTTCTTTTCTGGCGCCGAGGCAGCCGGTGACGATCACCTTGCCGTTTTCGTTGAGTGCTTCGCCAATCGCATCGAGCGATTCCTGCACCGCGGCATCGATGAAGCCGCAGGTGTTGACGATCACCAGATCGGCACCCTGATAGGTCTTGGCCGTTTCATAGCCTTCGGCGCGCAATTGCGTCAGGATTTGTTCGGAATCGACCAGCGCTTTCGGACAACCGAGCGAAACGAAACCGATTTGCGGTGTTTTAACGGATTTTTTTTGCATGAGCGAGGATGGCAATACGAATCTCGCTATTGTATTGCCTATTCGCCGCATTTGCTGCCCGTTTTGAGGCGACGGCGGGAACCCGTCGCCTGTTGCGGGGAAGATTATCTGTGCCCGCCGTGGCCGCCATCGTGTTCGCTGCCGCCACGGTCAGCGCCGCCACGGTCAGCGCCGCCGCGGTCAGCCCCGCCGCGGTCAGCTCCGCCATGGTCGCCACCGCGATGGTCGCCGCCACGATGGTCGCCACCACGGGGATCTCGATCACGTGGTTCCGGTCCGCGGCGATGGTCGCGTCCACCGCCGTAGAAATCCGCATCGAACAGCCAGAATGGCTCGGAGTAGATCGGCGCGTAATAGTACTCGGGCTGGTCGACATATACCGGTTCTCCCGCGCCCGGCGGCGGGCCATAGACGGCGCAACCCGCCAGCATCGAGACGAACAATAGTGAGCCTGCGGCTTGGCGACAAGCACTTTTTCGTTGATCTGGTTTCATCGGCATCTCCTTGGAGTCCGGTCAGGGGTGGGGCTGAAAATGGCGTCGCGTTGGAGGTCGACGACGCAGTCAGTTCACTTTAATGCCTGGCCGCGCGGATGGTTTGATATTTGACATCGTTGTGACGGATTTTCAGAGAAAAATATACTACGGGTTGTATTTTTAAAATGCCGCATAAGTGCTGGCCTAGGAGCGGGAATTCATCCTATACCCCGTCAAAATGCCTGAATCCAGGCTATTTCAGCCAGATCAATGACGCCATCCGGCCGGTGATGTCGTCGCGGCGGAACGAATAGAACCGTCGCCAGTCGGTGACCGTGCACAATCCGCCGCCGGCAATCCGGCTGACGCCAACCCCGGCCAGTGCGGCGCGTGCCAAGGCCGTCATGTCGCCGAGATATTTGCCCGAGTTGCCATCTATCGGCGCGAAACCGTCCGCCGGATCGATGCCGCCGGCGGCAAAGGCCTGGCGCACGTCGTCGCCGACCTCGAATGCCTGCGGCCCAATCGCCGGGCCGAACCAGGCGAGGATATCGGCCGCGCCTTTGGCGCGCATCGCCTCGACGGTCGCCTGCAGCACGCCATCGGCCAGCCCGCGCCAGCCGGCATGGGCGGCTGCGACCAGCGTGCCGCGCGCATCGCACAACAATACCGGCAGGCAGTCGGCGGTCATCACGACACAGACCACGCCGCGTTCGGTGGTAACGCTCGCATCGGCTTCCGGCGCATTGGTGGCGCTTGCCGCATCGACCACGGTCGTGCTGTGCGTTTGTGTGAGCCACGCCGGTTCGGCCGGCAGCAGCGCGCGCAGCAACGCACGGTTCTGGCGCACCTGTTGCGGGTCGTCGCCGACATGCAGCGCGAGGTTGAAACCGTGGCCGCCGGTGGTGCCGTCGTCATACGGCGCAGCGCTGGCGCCGCCGCTGCGCACGGTTTGCAAAGCGCCGACATTGGTTGGCAAGCCGGGCCAATCGGGAATAAAAGTGTTCATGGTTTCTCGTCAAAAGTGGTGGCGTCGATGCCCGCCTGGCGCAGCAGGTCGGCGAAATCGTCCGGCAGTGGCGCCTGCCAGACACATTCATCGCCGGTGTGCGGATGCACCAGCCCGAGGCGGAACGCATGCAGCGCCTGGCGGTGGAAAAAACGCGCCAGATGCTGCTTGCCATAAGTGGTATCGCCGACCAGCGGATGGCCGATCGATTGCAGATGCACGCGGATCTGGTGCGTGCGGCCGGTTTCCAGCCGGCAGCGGATCAGGCTGACGCGGTGCTGCTCGAGCGTGCCTTCGGCCAGACGTTCGAAATGGGTCACTGCCGGTTTGGCGTTCGTGCTGGTCAGTGCCGCCATTTTCAGTCGGTCGCGCGGATGGCGTCCAATCGGAACATCCACTTTGCCTTTCAGATGCGGTGCGCCCCAGACCAGCGCCAGATATTCGCGGTGCACGCTACGCGCCTGCAGTTGGCGCACTAGGTCGGTTTGCGCTTCCAGCGTTTTCGCCACCACCAGCAAGCCGCTGGTATCCTTGTCCAGCCGATGCACGATGCCGGCCCGCGGCACGCCGGCGATCGGCGGGAAGTGGTGCAGCAAGCCATTCAATAGCGTGCCAGACCAGTTGCCGGCGGCCGGATGCACCACCAGACCGGCCGGCTTGTCGATGACGATCAATTGCGCATCTTCATACACGATTGGCAGCGCCATCGCTTCCGGCAGAAAAGCGGCATCTTCCGGCGCCGCCTGCGGTTCGATGCGCACCGTTTCGTCGCCATGCACGGTCATTTTGACCTGCGCCGGCTGGCCGTCAATGGTGACGAAGCCGGCTTCGATCCATTGCTGCAGGCGGCTGCGGGAAAACTGGCTGACGTGTCTGGCCAATGCCTTGTCCAGCCGTTCGCCGGCATCGCCGGCGGACAAAGCCAGTTCAATCGGCTGTCTGGCTGCCGGTTCTGGCACAAGGTCTTCCGTTTCGCCTTCATCGAGGTCAGATTGGGCGAAATCCCGTTTCGTTGCTTTAGTTGCCATCACGGCGCTTCCTATCGGCTATAATCGAACACTTATATCACCAGTCGCTTTTATGCATTCCTGCACACAAACCATGCCTAAAAAATCACTTACGCTCTGGGCGCTTGTCCTTGCAGTGCTACTGTCGGGTTGCGGTATATTTTCAGAGACGATCGACGAGACCAAGTCCTGGTCGGCACAGAAATTATACTCAGAGGCGCGTGCCGAGGCGGAAGCAGGCGATTATGAGAAGGCGACCCAGTACTATGAAAAGCTGGAAGCGCGCTACCCCTTCGGCATGTATGCGCAGCAGTCGCAAATGGAAATCGCGTACGGCTACTACCGCCAGAAGGAGCAGGCACAGGCGCTGGCTGCGATCGAGCGTTTCATCAAACTGCATCCGAACCATCCGAATGTCGATTATATGTATTACCTGCGCGGCCTGGTGAATTTCAACGACAAGGTCGGCATGCTGAACTATTTTTCCAAGGAAGACATGTCCGAGCGCGACCCGAAAGCGGCGCAGGATGCGTTCGATTCGTTCAAATTGCTGGTGACGAAATTCCCGGACAGCAAATATACGCCGGATGCACTGGTGCGGATGAAATATCTGCTGAATACGCTGGCGCAGTACGAGGTGCATGTCGCCCAATATTATTACCGGCGCGGCGCGTATCTGGCCGCAGCCAATCGCGCCCAGATCGCGGTGAAGAAATACCCGGATGCGCCGGCCGTCGAGCAAGCATTGCTGATTATGGTGCAGTCGTATGATCGTCTTGGCTTGACCGATTTGCGCGATGACGCCAACCGCATATTCCAGAAAAATTACCCGAACAGTATTTACCTGAAGGGCGGTCCGAAAAAGGACTTGCCTTGGTGGCGGTTCTGGTGATCGGTATTTGCCGGGAACCGAAATTATTGAATTGAAGACGCGATAGGTACGGGAATATGTCATCCACCACTGCAAAATCGTCCGGCAGCCTGTTCATGGTTGTCGCACCGTCGGGCGCCGGCAAATCGACGCTGGTCAATGCGTTGCTGGCGCAGGATCCATCGATCAGGTTATCGATATCCTGTACCACGCGCGCGCCACGCGAAGGCGAAGTCAACGGACGTGAATACCATTTCCTGACGGTCGATGAATTTTTTGCGGCCAGGGAGCGCGGCGAATTTCTCGAATGGGCCGAGATTTACGGCAATTACTATGGCACGTCGAGCCAGCGCATCGCGGCACATGTCCAGTCCGGCGCGGATGTGCTGCTGGAAATCGATTGGCAGGGTGCGCAACAGATGAAAAAATTGTTTCCGGAGGCGGTGGGCATTTTCATCCTGCCGCCGTCGATTGCGGTGCTGGAAGAGCGCTTGACCAAGCGCGGCAAGGATGCGCCCGACGTGATTGCCCGCCGCGTAATGGCTGCCGGCAGCGAAATCGCGCATGCCGGCGAGTGCGAATATGTTATTATAAATCAAAGCTTTGCGGCTGCTTTGGCGGAATTGTCTGCGGTCATTGCCGCAGCCCGATGCCGTTTCTCGCAGCAAGCGGTTCGCAATGCGCAGTTGTTTGCCGAACTGGGGATTGCCCCGGCGGCAAACTGATCATTATCTTAGGAGTACAGTATGGCCCGTGTCACCATTGAAGATTGTCTCAAGCAAATCCCGAATCGTTTTCAACTCACCTTGTGTGCGACCTATCGGGCACGCCAACTGTTGCAGGGACACACGCCGAAAGTTGACGCGAAAGACAAGATGGCGGTCGTGGCCTTGCGGGAAATCGCTGCTGGCAAGGTCGGAACGGAGATGTTGAAGAAAGTATCCGGCTGATTTTCTGCGCGCTGGCTGATGGTTGACCGATATGGACACGACGCTAGCCAAAACAATACAATCTCAGGCGCATCTGGTCGGTGCGCTGTCAGAACAGGTTTATTCAACCAACGGAACTGGAATGGATAGTGCTGCCCAGCCGTCCATTGCCAAGCCGCGTGTGGCGTCGTTTTCGCACCTGACCGAGAAACTGGCCACTTACCTTCCCGCTGCCGATATTGCCCGCATTCGGGATGCGTTTCGTTTTGCCGACGAAATGCATCTCGGGCAAATCCGCCTGTCCGGCGAACCCTACATTTCGCATCCGCTGGCGGTCGCCGAGACTTGCGCCGACTGGAAGCTCGATGCCCAGGCGATCATGGCGGCGCTGCTGCATGACGTGATGGAAGACCAGGGCGTCAGGAAGGAAGAACTGCTCGAACGTTTCGGGCCGTCGGTTGCGGCGATGGTCGACGGCTTATCGAAACTGGAAAAAATCGAATTCCAGAATTACGTCGAGGCGCAGGGCGAGAATTTCCGCAAGATGCTGCTGGCAATGGCGAGCGACGTGCGCGTCATCTTGATCAAATTGGCTGATCGGCTGCATAACATGCGTACGCTGGATGCTGTCAGACCGGACAAGCGTCGCCGTATTGCGCACGAAACGATGGAAGTGTATGTGCCGATCGCGCATCGGCTCGGCATCAACAGCCTGTACCGTGAGCTGCAGGATTTGTCGTTTGCGAACATGTATCCGCTGCGGCACGGGGCACTGGCGAAAGCTATCACGAAAGCGCGCGGCAACCGCACCGAACTGCTGGGTTCGGTCAGCGACGCGGTCAAGGCGGCGCTGGCCAAAGCTGGCATCAAGGCGGACATTTATGGCCGCGAAAAAACGCTGTTTGGCATTTATCGCAAGATGCGCAACAAGCACCTGTCGTTTTCACAGGTGCTCGACGTGTATGGCTTCCGTGTGGTGGTCGATACCTTGCCAGAGTGCTACCTGGCGCTGGGCGTGCTGCACTCGATGTACAAGCCGATGCCCGGCAAGGTGCAGGATTACATCGCCATTCCAAAGCTGAATCAGTACCAGTCGCTGCACACGACCGTCATTGGGCCGTTCGGCACGCCGCTGGAATTCTTGATCCGCACCCATGAAATGCATCACGTGGCCGAATCCGGGGTTGCGTCGCACTGGCTGTTCAAGGAAGATTACAACGAGAGTTTGACCGACATTCAGCAACACAGCATCGTCTGGCTGCAATCCTTGCTTGATATCCAGCAGCAGACCGGTAATGCGGCCGAATTCCTCGAGCACGTCAAGTTCGACCTGTTTCCGGATTCGGTCTACGTGTTCACGCCGAAGGCGAAAATCATCGCATTGCCGCGCGCTGCGACCGCGCTCGATTTTGCCTACAACATCCATACCGACGTCGGCGACCAGACGGTGGCGGTGAAGATCAACAACGAGCCGGCGTCGCTGCGCACCGAATTGCAGAATGGTGACATCGTCGAAGTCATCACGTCGCCGACCTCGCGTCCGAATCCGTCGTGGCTGACGTTCGTGCGCACCGGCAAGGCGCGCTCGGCGATCCGCAGCTATTTGCGCACCGCTAGCCAGGCCGATTCGATCGAATTGGGTAAGAAACTGTTGACGCAGGCGCTGCACGGCATGCATCTGGAGTCGGCGCTGTCGCCGGCCATACTGGAGCAGATGGTCAACGAAGCCGGCGTCAAGTCAACCGACGAGTTCTATGCCGATATCGGCACCGGCAAGCGGTTGGCGATGCTGGTTGCACACCGAGTGGCCAGTCTGGCCAGCAGTCACGCCCAGACGGACGAAGAAGCGTCGGTCAAGAACGAGCCGGTGCTGATCTATGGCAGCGAAGGAATGTCGGTGCAAATTGCCGAATGCTGTCGGCCGATTCCCGGTGACAACATCGTCGGCCAGTTGAATTTCGACCGTGGGTTGGTGGTGCACGCGTCCGATTGCGAACATGCGCGGCGCATGGCGTCGAAAGAGCCGGAAAAGTGGATTGCGGTGGCCTGGGGAGATGAACTGAAGCGCCGCTTCGATTGCCGGCTGACGGTACAGGCGAAAGACGAGCAGGGACTGCTGGCGCGCATTGCTTCGGAAATCAGCGAATCCGATGCGAACATCACTTTTGTCAGCATGGAAGACGGCAAGGGTGATGCGTTCACCAAGATGCGCTTCATCATTCAGGTCGAGAACCGCGACCATCTGGCGCGGCTGATGCGCCGCATGCATCATGTCCATGGGGTAACCCGGGTAGCACGCGAATAAGACCTGGGCATCACACGCAAAAACAGGCGCGCTTATTGCTAAGTTCAGATGTCTGCACCAAGGCTTAGCGATGAATTCCCTGTATATCATCAAAACCGGAACCAGCTTCACCGAAATCGTGCGTCAGCACGGCGACTTTGATGCATGGGTCGCCGGCGGTTTGGCGCTAGACCGGGTTGGCACTGTCGTAGTGGATGTGCGGCGTGGCGATTTCTTGCCCGAGCCGTCGCGCTGTGCCGGGGTGGTGGTGACCGGTTCGCACCACATGGTCACCGATCGTCTGCCATGGAGTACCCGCATCGAACAGTGGATTCCACCGGTGCTGGCGGCAGGCGTGCCGTTTCTGGGCATCTGTTACGGACATCAGTTGCTGGCGCAGGCGATGGGGGGTACGGTAGGCTATCACCCGTTCGGCATCGAGGCGGGCACCGTTGGCGTCGATTTGTCGCCGGCCGGCAAAGAAGATCCGCTGTTTTTCGCGCTGCCGCAGCATTTCAATGCGCATGCCATCCATTCGCAGACGGTATTCCGCTTGCCTGCCGGCGCGGTCGGGCTGGCGGCGAATGCGCATGAGCCGAACCACGCCTTTCGGCTCGGATCATGCGCGTGGGGCGTGCAGTTTCATCCGGAATACGATGTCAGTCTGATGCGCGCCTATCTGCACGGTTGTGCGGACGATCTGGCGGCTGCGGGGCGCGACCTGCCGGCTTTGTTGCAAGCAGTCGGACCGACGCCGGCAGCGGCGACGGTGCTCCAGCGTTTTGGTCAACTGGTGGAGCACGGCACAGCCGGATTGGAAGCCTGAAAAATACTGGGGCGTGTATTTTTAAATCACCGCAGAAGTCCTGGCCGAAAATAGGTTTTTCTACCTATACCCCAGAAAAATGACGTCCGGCGCCGTGCGCCGGACGGGATCGGCGTATTTGCCCATCAGTGCACGGACATGCGCCGCGGCGCCGCTGGCCCGGCCTTCGAGGCTGTAGCCGCCTTCGAGGATCGAGGCGATCCGACCTTGTGCGGTTTCGTCGGCGATCTTCATCACTTCCTTGGTGATCCAGTAAAAGTCATCGTCGGTCAGGCTCAGGCCGCCGAGCGGATCCTTGTAATGGGCGTCGAAACCGGCCGAAATGATGATCAGTTCCGGCTCGAACTTGCGCAATGGCGGCAGCATTTCATTTTTGATGCGGTTGCGGAAAGTGGACGAATCGCAGCCGCGCGACAGCGGTACATTGACCACGTTGTGATCAATGCCAGTTTCGTATTTCGCGCCGGAGCCGGGATAGAACGGCGACTGGTGGCACGAGGTGTAAAACAGTTCCGGATGATCCCAGAATGAATTTTGCGTCCCATTGCCATGATGCACGTCGAAATCGACCACCGCGACACGCTTCAATCCCCAGGTGTCGCGCGCATGCACCGCCGCAATCGCTGCCTGGTTGAAGATGCAGAAGCCCATCGCACGATCGGCTTCCGCATGATGGCCGCACGGGCGGGTGGCGCAAAAGGCATTGTCGACTTCCTTCCGCATGACCGCATCGACGGCAGCGCAAGCTGCCCCGATGCAGCGCATCTGGCCACGCCAGGAACCGTTCGACATGATGGTGTCGCCGCCGTCAAGCGGTGTGTAGCCAT
Organism: Burkholderiaceae bacterium; assembly: GCA_034933385.1. GTDB lineage: Bacteria > Pseudomonadota > Gammaproteobacteria > Burkholderiales > Burkholderiaceae_D > QZKY01. Next base: position 10,481 of record JAYFNP010000321.1, read on the forward strand.
TTTTCGGGATGCTGCGCTCGACGAAATCGACGTATTGTTGCGTGTGGATGGTCAGTGCTTTTTCTTTGGTGCTCATCGGCGCGTCGCGCCACAGCAGATCGTCGAATTCGTCCTTCTTGAGCGCATTCAGCACCGCGGTCTGGCGCTCGGGGCATTCCGGGTGGTGCGGTCCCGGACGATGCTCAAGGCAGTCCGGGTGAGACAGTATCAATGTTGTCATGTTGTCGCGATGCACGTGGAAAACGGCATCTTCTCCATATCAAGGTGGTTGAGGGCGTCAAATCATGCGCCCATGACATTGGGTTCTCGAAGCATTATAGGACAGGTGGGGTGCTGGGCGAGCCGGGAAAAATATTTTGCCGGAGCAAATTTATCTTGCTTTGCACTGCGCTGGATTATCATTCGTCAATCCAGCTACATTTTCGCTTTTATCGGAACTCCCATCGCATGAGCAAGTTCGAACATCGCGCGCCGGACGGCGCCTGCCCCCAATTGCAGGAAACCAGAATCGAGGGCGAAACCGTCTATCAGGGGAATTTTCTGCAAGTCGAGCGCGATCTGGTGCGCTTGCCAGACGGCAAGACCGCCTCGCGCGAATTCATTCGCCATCCGGGAGCAGTAGTGATTCTGCCGTTGTTCGATGATGGCAGTGTCTTGCTCGAACGGCAGTTCCGCTATCCGATCCACCAGGCGGTGCTGGAATTTCCGGCCGGTAAAATCGAGCCGGGTGAAACCCCGCTGGCTTGCGCCCAGCGGGAATTGCAGGAAGAAACCGGCTATGCCGCGCAGGACTGGCAATACGTCTGCCGGGTGCACAACGCGCTGGGATATTCGGACGAGTTTCTGGAGATTTTTCTGGCGCGCGGCCTGACTGCAGGAAAGAGCCGGCCGGACGATGAAGAGTTCATCGAAACTTTCACGGCCTCTGTCGATGCATTGCTGGAGTGGGTGCGTCGCGGCGACGTGACCGACGTGAAGACGGTGATTGGCGCGTTTTGGCTGGAAAAAATTCGCGCCGGGAACTGGAAGCTATAAGGCAGCCGTGAAAGGCCTTGATTCCGCATTTCAGGTCCGGTTAACGAAAGATGCGCCCATTTCCATAGCTAAAAACAAAGAATTTCTTGCAGAAGACGCCTTGCTGTATGTTAAGATAAAACTTCATTGCGGTTCGAGGTAGTAGGGCAGTATGGTTTGGTCTTTCTTCGCTTGCTTCACCCGATCCAATGGGTACAGTCCGATTTAACAGACATAGGAAATTCTAATGGCAACTGGTATTGTAAAATGGTTCAACGACGCTAAAGGTTTTGGCTTTATCACGCCGGATGAAGGCGGCGAAGACCTGTTCGCACACTTTTCCGCGATTCAATCGAAGGGTTTCAAATCCCTGAAAGAAAACCAGCGTGTTTCTTTCGAGGTGACCACCGGCCCGAAGGGCAAGCAAGCATCGAACATCCAGCCGATTTAATGCCGGTCAGCTCGTTGGGCTGCTGATCAAGGCATAAAACCCCGGCCCGCCGGGGTTTTTGTTGTCGGTTCATTAGCGTTTTCGCTGGTTTCGTGTGCGCCGGATCAGGAATTCGGTCAGCATCGGAACGGGGCGGCCGGTTGCGCCCTTGGTGGCACCGCTTTTCCAGGCTGTGCCGGCGACATCGAGGTGCGCCCAAGTGTATTTCTTGGTGAACCGCTCCAGAAAACACGCGGCGGTAATGCTGCCAGCTTTCGGCCCGCCAGTATTCGCGACGTCGGCGAAGTTCGATTTCAACTGTTCCTGATACACGTCTTCGAGCGGCATGCGCCAGGCGGTATCGCCGGTTGCCTTGCCGGCAGCGAGCAATTCGTTTGCCAGTGCGTCATGTGCCGCGTCGTGCCGCGCGAACAACCCTGAATTGTGCTGGCCGAGCGCGGTCACGCAGGCACCCGTCAGTGTGGCGATGTCCACCACTGCGGCTGGCTTGAAACGTTCCGCATAGGTCAGCGCATCGCATAGCAGCAGCCGGCCTTCGGCATCGGTGTTCAGAATTTCGATGGTCGTACCCGACATTGACGTGACGATGTCGCCCGGTTTATTGGCGCTTCCCGACGGCAAATTTTCGCATGCCGGGATGATGCCGACCACGTTCAACTTCAGTTCGAGTTCGGCCGCGGCCTGCAAGGTGCCGAGCACCGAAGCGGCACC
>JAYFNP010000322.1:0-4401 GCA_034933385.1 Burkholderiaceae bacterium
CAGCAGTGCCACCGCCTTGCGCACGTGCAGCACGCCGATGATGTGGTTGATTTCGCCTTCGTAGACTGGCAATTTGTTGTGGTAGCAGGTTGCCAGTTGGCGTTTGATATCATCGATGGGTACGGCCAGATCCAGCGCCTCGACATGGGTCCGCGGCGTCATCACATCCTCGACCGTGATTGATTCGAGGTCGAACAGGTTGAGCAGGATGCTTTTGTGCTTTTTCGGGATGAACGCGCCGCCTTCGAGCACAATGGTGCGCAGTTCTTCCAGTGACAGCCGTTGTTTGTGCGCCCCCGCGCCGGTCTTGATGCGCAGCAGGTTCAACAGCAGGTTAACGAATAGGTTGACGAACCAGATCGCCGGCTGGGCGATCAGCATCAGCGGTTTCAGGATCGGTGCGGCCGGCAGCGCAATCCGTTCCGGATAAGTGGCACCGACGACTTTTGGCGTGATTTCGGCGAAGATGATCAGCAGGAAGGCTATGATCGCGGTGGCGATAGTCAGCACTTTCTGGTTACTGCCGAACGACTGGATCGCGATGGCCGTCACCAGCGCGGTGACCAGCGAATTCAACAATGTTTGCGCGATCAGCACCAGTGACAGCAGCCGGTCGGTTCGTGCCAGCAGCCACTGTGTGGTTTGTGCACGTTTGCTGCCGGCTTTGGCCAGGTGCTTAACGCGGTAGGAGCTGATCGCGATCAGCGCGGTTTCCGAAATCGAAAAGAACGCCGAGCAGAAGATCAGGAAAACGAGAGCGCATATTTGCGCCCATAACGGGACGGTATCCAAAGTGTCACATTCAAAAAGATCCGTTGGCCAAAAAACCTGTTTCTCGGCGGCTAGCTGGCCGCTTTAGGTGCAGGCCATACCGTCGGAATGGGTTCTATTGTAATCAATGGCTGGCCAAAACGGCATTTACACGATTGATCTCGCACAATAAAGGATCAGTGCTGCTGTGCGAACGCATAAAATACTAGGCAGGGTATTTTTTCATCACCACCAAATTCGAGGGGATGTGCGGGGATTTCCATCTATACCCCATCGTTTTTCAGCTTCAATGCACGTTCGTACAGCCGATTCTTCTTTTCCCCGGTAATTTTCGCGGCCAGCGAAGCTGCCTGGCTGACCGGACATTCTGCCAAGAGAATGGTTAGCACGCGCTCGGTTTCGGCGTCGCTGGTGTTTGCGTTGGCTGGCGCGCCTTCGATCAGCAACACAAATTCGCCGCGCAGCCGGTTCGGCTCCGCCGCCAGCCAGCTGGCGGCCTCGGAGACGGGGCAGCGGTGGATTTCCTCGAACAATTTGGTCAATTCGCGCGCGATCACGATGTGCCGTTCCGGTTCGAATGTTTGCGCCAGCGCTGCCAGCGTGGCTTCGATCCGGTGCGGCGCTTCATACAGCACCAGTGTCGCCGGTAGCGTGCGCAAAGTTTGCAGCACGCTGTCGCGCTGCATTGCCTTCGTCGGCAGGAAACCGACGAAGTGAAATGCATTGCTGACCAAGCCGGAAGCGGACAGCGCGGTAATCGCGGCCGAGGCGCCCGGCAGCGGGATGACCCGCAAGCCGGCCGCCACGACCGCATCGACCAGTCGCGCGCCCGGATCGGAGACGGCTGGCGTACCGGCATCCGAAACCAGCGCAATCCGCTCGCCGGCGTGCAATCGTCCGATGATGTCTGCGGCCCGTTCGCGCTCGTTATGTTCGTGTACCGCAATCAAATGTTTCGACAGGCCGTAACGTGCCAGCAATTGTGCGGTGTTGCGCGTATCTTCGCAGGCGATCGCATCGGCCAGCCCCAGCAAGTGCAGCGCACGCAGGCTGATGTCGCCGACGTTCCCGATTGGTGTGGCGGTCACATATAATGCCGAGACAGGATAGTCCTGTTGCGCGACGATTTCCGTCAGGCGCTGTGCGACATGGGCTGGTGCAGTAGCTTCCGGCATGGCGAAATTGGCGGATGAAGATAGCGCATTGTGCGCGTCAATGTCTGCCATGACAACTGTCTGCCAGCGGCCAGGTCGCGGTAGGCGACGCAGGACCGGTAGAAAGGCATGTATGGCTTTGTCTTCTTCGTCAAATCGCGGCCGGGTGGCGGAAGATCGCGCACTGGCCTACTTGTTGCGCCACGGCTTGACGTTGGTCGAGCGCAACTTTCGCTGCAAGGGCGGAGAAATCGATCTGGTGATGCAGGACGGCGGCACGCTGGTGTTTGTCGAAGTCAGGATGCGCCGCAGTGCAGGTTTCGGTGGCGCCGCCGCGAGCGTGACGCCAGCCAAGCAGGCGCGCCTGACCAAAACAGCGCAGTTCTTTCTGTTGCGCTATCCTGCACCGCCTGTCTGTCGCTTCGATGTGATTGCGATTGATGGCGACGAACTGAAATGGCTGAAAGATGCGATTTGAACCGTTATGCGAAAGCATCAGGCTATAATGCGACGATTATGAGAACTCAACGCGTAATTGGGCACTTCAATGAAAGTGCCGAACTGAAAGTCACTGCTGCCACCATTCTGGCGCCGGCGATTTCACGCGCAGCGGAACTGATGTTCACCTCGCTGTCGCATGGCAATAAAATACTGGCATGCGGCAATGGCGGGTCGGCGGCCGATTGCCAGCACTTTGCCGCCGAACTAGTCGGCCGTTTCGAACGTGAGCGCCTGTCGTTGCCGGCGATGGCGTTGACTACCGACACCTCGATCCTGACTGCGGTCGGTAACGATTACAGTTTTCGCGATATCTTTAGCAAGCAGGTACAGGCGTTCGGCCAAGCGGGCGATATTTTGCTGGCCATTTCCACCTCAGGAAATTCGGCCAACGTGATCGCGGCGATCGAGGCAGCGCAAGAACGCGAGATGCGTATCGTCGCGTTGACTGGCCGGGATGGCGGGAAAATCGCCGGCATGCTGACCGACGAAGATGTGCATATCTGTGTGCCGCACGAGCGTACGGCGCGCATCCAGGAAGTGCATTTATTGACGATTCACTGCATCTGCGACGGCATCGACGCCGCTCTGTTTGGAGGAGACGTAAATGATTGACTGGCAAAAAACCAAACGCCTGTTGGCGACAACCGTAATCTGCGGTGCGGCGCTGACCGGTCTGCAAGGCTGCGTCGAGATGGTGGTCGGTGCGGCTGTGGTCGGCACCTTTTCCGCCACCGACCGGCGCACAGTGGGTGCGCAGACCGAAGACAAGGGGATTATTGTCAAGGGGGAAACCCGCGCTGCCAGTGTGGTCGGTGATTATGGCCATGTGAACGTCACCAGTTTCAATCGCAAGGTGCTGTTGACTGGCGAGGTGCGGGACGCGCAGATGCGCTCTGCTGTTGAGCGGGAAATCGCCGGCATCGAAGGCGTGCAATCGGTGGTCAACGAACTTGAGGTCGGTCCAATCTCCAGCTTCTCGTCGCGTTCCAGCGACAGTTACATCACCAGCAAGGTGCTGGCTAGCTTCATCGATGCGAAAGACATTTATTCGAATGCGTTCAAGGTGGTCACCGAACGCGGCACGGTTTATCTGATGGGGCGCGTCACCCAGCGTGAGGGCGCGCGCGCTGCGGAAATCGCCAGCGGTGTTTCCGGCGTCTTCAAGGTGGTCAAGCTGTTTGACTACATTTCCGAGGATGATCTGCGACAGATGTCGAGCAAGCCGACCAATGCGCCAGTCACCGAACCAGCCGCACCTGCGCCAGCCAACAACAACTCGGACAGTGGCGTTACGGTCAATGCAGTAACGCGTTGACGGCTGTTTTGACCGTTTCGGCCGATGGCGCCTGGCCGCCATCGCCGAGATTGATGATGTTCGGCGACCAGTTGCCTTCGGTTTTCCAGCGCGGCGAATCGATATACAGTTCGACGGTTGGCCGGTTGTAGGCAGCGGCGATATGCGTCAGGCCGGTATCGACGCCGACCGCCAGCGCCGCCTTGCCGGCCAGCAGTACCGCTTCTAGCATTGGCAAGCGTGGCAGCACGCGCGCATTCGGCAGTGTCGCGGCCAGTTGCTCGGCTTCATGTTTTTCCTTTTCCGAGCCCCAAGCCAGCAGGATCGGCATGCCGCGTTTCGCCAGCAGGTTTCCGATTTCGGTCCAGTTTGCCAGCGGCCATTTTTTTGCGTCGCGGGCGGTGCCGTGAAAGAACACCGCGTACGGTTCAGCCGGCAGCCAGTCTGGCTGCAAATCCGGCAGGTTCAGCGCGAAATCGGCCGGCGTATCGACTGTGTAGCCGAGCGCTGCGGCCGCGACCAGCCGGCCGCGCAGCACGGCATGGGTGCGCGATTCGACTGGCACGCTCATCGTATGGAACAGCCGTGAAATGCCTTCATAGCCGGAGCCCTCGGTACCATTGGCCAGCCCGGCTTTCTTGCCGCCTGGCGCGATTCTCGCCAGGCCCATCACGAGGCCGG
>JAYFNP010000323.1:0-10727 GCA_034933385.1 Burkholderiaceae bacterium
GCCACCACGGCCGGCGGCATGCGCGCTTCCGGCTTTGCGGCTTCGTCCGGTTGCGGCAAACGCATCAGTTCGCGTGCGAACAGCAGCGTTGCCAGCACGGCGTTGAGGCCGACCGCCAGCACCGCTTTCCAGCCGAACTGCGTCAGCATGAAGCCGATATCCCAGCCCCAGCTGCTGGCCACCATCAATACCGGCGGCGCTGCAAACGGCGTCAGCACGCCACCAATCGAAACGTTGACCAGCAATACCGCCAGCGTGCCGTATTTCAGGTTCGGCGAAATCCCGCGGCGGTAAAAACGGTCGCGCAACATCAGCGCCGCCAGCGTCATCGCCGCCGGTTCGGTGATGAGCGAGCCCAGCAGCGGGACTAGCGTTAGCGTCACCAGATAACAGGCCAGCGGTTCGTACAATGGCAACAGGCGCACGACTAGATTGACTAGCCGTTGCGCCAGATGCAGCACGGGTCGCGTTGCGGCCATCACCAGGATGACGAACACGAACAGCGGTTCGGTGAAATTCAGGCTGTCAAAATACCCGATTGCCTCGACTGGGCTGGATAACGCGACTAGCGCCAGCATCAGCAGCAGCGCCCAGAAACCGAACACCACCTCGACTTCGCCGAGCAGGTGCCAGATGCCAGCATGGCGCGGATAGGCGTGCGCCAGATGCTGGAAGTGCTTGGTCAGGAAGGTGTGCAACACTGCCAGAAAAAAGATCGCAGCGCTGATCAGATGGATGGAGTCAGGTTGGGTCATGCAAGGATGATAGCGGCTTAATTCGGCAGGTGCAAAGAGGCGCTGTTGTTTCAGCCCGTGCTATATTCGCCCGCTTGATACAATCCGCCGCTGCAAAGATCAAGTCATGCCTGTCAATAACCCGTTGTTGCCGGAGTGCTTCGCCCTGCTGGACGATTGCACCGCCAGCATTGATGAACCGCGCTCGCGGTTGTACACCGGTTTGGCCGGTACGCTCGAATGTCGTCATCCGTCCGAATGGCCGACGATGTTGGACGGATTGCAGCAGGCGCTGGTGGCCGGCCAGCACGCAGTTGGGTTGTGTGCGTATGAACTCGGCGCTCAATGGCATGGCGTAACCCACGCTGCCAGCGATGAGCCGCTGGCGCAGGTGTTGTTGTTTGAACGCTGTGATCGGCTTTCGGCCGACCAGGTGGACCGCTGGCTGGAGGCGCAAGCGGTGGCGGATGCGCCGTCCGGCATTGCCGGTTTGCATGCTAACGTCAGCGAAGCAGAATTCGCCGCCGCTCTCGACGCAATCCATTCCTATATCGAAGCGGGCGACATCTATCAGGCGAACTATACGTTCCGGCTGCGTTTCGATGCCTTCGGTTTGCCGCTGGCGCTGTACCGGCGGTTGCGCGCCCGCCAGCCGGTGCCATACGGCGCGCTGCTAGCGTTGCCGGACGGGCGCGCGCTGCTGTCGCTGTCGCCAGAATTGTTCATCCGCCACGCCAACGGTGTACTGACGGCGCAGCCGATGAAGGGTACGGCGCCAGCTTGCGGTGACGACGCCATGGATGCGGTGTGCGCCGCCGAACTGGCGGCCGATGCGAAAAACCGCGCCGAGAATCTGATGATTGTCGATCTGTTGCGCAATGATTTTGGACGGATCGCCGCGACCGGTTCGGTGCAGACGCCGGCGCTGTTTGACGTGCAGCGTTTCGGCGACGTGCTGCAAATGACTTCGACCGTAAGCGCGCGCTTGCGCCGTGACGCATCGCTGGCCGACGTGTTCGGTGCGATCTATCCCTGCGGTTCGATCACCGGTGCACCGAAGCGCCGGGCGATGCAAATCATCGGCGAAGTCGAACCGGACGCGCGTGGCCTGTACACCGGCGCGATTGGCTGGTTCGATGCGCCTGCCGACGCGGGCGGGGTTCCGGATTTTTGCCTGTCGGTGCCGATCAGGACACTCACCCTGCAGGCGCCCGGGAACGATGGGCTGCGCCGTGGCGAATGCGGTGTTGGCTCGGGCATTGTGTACGACAGCCATGCCGACGACGAATATGCCGAATGTCAGCTGAAAGCGGCTTTCCTGTCCGGACTGCCGCAGCAATTCGCGTTGTTCGAGACGATGCATGGCACTCGCAGCGCAGGTTGCCGCCTGCTGGAACAGCATCTGCAACGTTTGCGCGCCTCGGCCGAATACTTTGGCTTCGGGTTCAATGGGCAACAGATGCGCGATAGCGTGCAGCAGGCGTGCGCCGCGCTGCCGGACGGCGAACATCGGCTGCGGCTGGTGCTCGATGCGTCCGGCATCAGCGTGACCAGCGCACCATTGATGCCGCTCGCCGAGCCGGTGCGGCTGCTGCTGGCGTCGGCCCCGACCAATTCGGACGATTTGTTACTGCGCCATAAAACCACCGTGCGCCAGCGCTATGACGCGGCCTGGCGCGCCGCCGAGCGGCAAGGCGCATTCGATACACTGTTTTTTAATCAACGCGGCGAACTGACCGAGGGCGGGCGCAGCAATCTGTTCATTCAGCTCGACGGGAACTGGTTCACGCCGCCGTTGTCAGCTGGTTTGCTGCCAGGCGTGATGCGCGCAGAGCTGCTGGCCAATCCAGTCTGGCGGGCGAGCGAACGGACGCTGACGCGGGCCGATCTGCGGCGGGCGCAAGCCGTGGTGGTGTGCAACGCATTGCGCGGGGCGTTGACTGCAAGCGTGGTGTTCGACGGCGCGGTGCAATAAAAAACGGGGCTTGTGGCCCCGTTCGGCACCAAAAATATACAGGCACCTGTATTTTTGAATTGCCGCCAAATACGCGGCCGCAATCAATATTTTCCCGGCATACTCCCGAAAAAATTATTCGTCGACCTGAACCACGTGCAGCAAATTGGTGGTTCCCGGCCGGCCGAACGGCATGCCGGCGGCAATCGCAATCTGATCGCCCGGTTCGGCAAAACCCTCCGATTTGGCGGTATTGCAAGCGGCGGCAACCATTTCATCGACATCGACGACATCGTGATCGATCAGCGCCGAATGCACGCCCCAGGTGAGCGCCATCCGTCGCGCAGTGTCGATGTTCGGCGTAATGCTGAGGATCGGTGCCGTCGGCCGCTGGCGTGCCGCGCGCAGACTGGTATGGCCGGAGGCGGTGTAGGTGACGCAGGCGGTGGCGCCGATCGAATGCGACACGTTTTTCAGCGCCGAGCAGATCGCGTCGCCGCGGGTTGATTGCGTCACGTCGTTTTGCGCCTGCGCCATGGTCGCATAGGTCGGGTCGCTTTCCACCTCGACGATGATGCGGTTCATGATCGACACCGCCTGTACCGGATACGAGCCGCTGGCCGATTCGGCCGACAGCATGACCGCATCGGCGCCGTCATAGACTGCAGTGGCGACGTCGGACGCTTCGGCGCGGGTCGGCGTTGGCGACAGGATCATCGATTCCAGCATCTGGGTGGCGATGATGCTCGGTTTGCCGTAGTGGCGGCAGGCGCGCAAGATGCGCTTCTGGATGCCGGGCACGCGCTCCGGCGGCAGTTCGACGCCGAGGTCGCCGCGCGCCACCATCACCGAATCCGAACCCTGGACGATTTCATCGAGGCAGTCGAGCGCAGCCGGTTTTTCCAGCTTGGTCATCAGGCCGGCGCGACCGGCGATGATGTTGCGCGCTTCGATCAGGTCTTCCGGTCGCTGCACGAACGACAGCGCCACCCAGTCGACGCCGAGCGACAGTGCGAATTCGAGGTCGCGGTGATCCTTTTCGGTCAGCACCGGAATCGGCAAAATTACGTCCGGCACGTTCACCCCCTTGCGATCGGACAGGAAGCCGCCGGTAACCACTTCGGTGCGTATCGCGAAACCGTCGCTGTCGAGCACTTTCAGCCGCAGCTTGCCATCGTCGAGCGACAGGCTCTGGCCGGCGGTGATCACGTTGAACAGTTCCGGATGCGGCAGGCAGACGCGCTTGTCGGTGCCTTCGGCCGGATCGCGGTCGAGAGTGAACTTGGCGCCGGTCGGCAGCGGAATTTTGCCGTTGGCGAACTTGCCGATGCGCAGTTTCGGCCCTTGCAGGTCGGCCAGGATGGCGATCGGACGGCCGACGGCGCGCTCGATGTCGCGCACGATGTTGTAGCGCGCCCGGTGGTCGTCCTGCGTGCCGTGGCTGAAATTGAAGCGGAATACGTCGACCCCGGCTTCAAACAGCGCGAGGATGGTGTCCCGATCGGAACTGGCTGGGCCGAGCGTGGCCACGATTTTTGCTTTACGGAGACGTCGCATGATATGTCTGTCTTTTCTTGAAATTAGAGAATCAAAATGGCGCGGAAATCATTGACGTTGGTGCGGGTAGGGCCCGAGACCACCAAATCATTGAGCGCGCTGAAAAAGCCATAGCCGTCGTTGTTGTCGAGCATGGCAACGGCACGCAAGCCGAGATCGTCGGCGCGTGCCACCGAATCCGGGCCGTACACGGCGCCGGCATTGTCTTCCGAACCGTCGATGCCGTCGGTGTCGCAAGCGATCGCATGAACCTTGGGGTTGCCATCCATCGCCACGGCAAAACTCAGCAGGAATTCGGCGTTCCGGCCGCCACGCCCCTTGCCGCGCACAGTGACGGTGGTTTCACCGCCGGAAATCAGCACGCACGGCGCATCGAACGGCTGGTTCTTGCTGACGATCTGCCGCGCCAGTGCGGCGTGCATCAGGCCGATGTCGCGCGCTTCGCCTTCGATGCCGTCCGACAGGATATGCGGTGTGACGCCGGCCGCACGCGCGGCCGCAGCGGCCGCTTCGAGCGCTTCCTGCGCGGTGGCGATCACATGATGACTGTGACCGGCAAAGCGCGGGTCGCCCGGTTTCGGCGTTTCGCCGGCTCCCGATTCGAGATGGGTGCGGATATTGGCGGGAATGTCGATACCGTATTTGGTCAGGATCGCCAGCGAATCGGCACAGGTGGTCGGATCGGCCAAGGTCGGGCCGCTGGCGATGATGCCCGGATCGTCGCCCGGCACGTCGGAAATCAGCAGCGTCACCACGCGCGCCGGCGAGCAGGCCAGGCCGAGACGGCCGCCCTTGATCGCGGACAGGTGCTTGCGGACGCAATTCATTTCGGAAATGGTTGCGCCGCTTCTGAGCAGCGCGCGGTTGACCGCCTGTTTCTGTTCCAGCGTGATGCCGGGTGCGGGCAACGCCAAGAGCGCCGAACCGCCGCCGGAGATCAGGCACAGCACCAGATCGTTTTCGGTCAAGCCTTGTACCAGTTGCATGATGCGGCCGGCGGCTGCCCGGCCGGCTTCGTCCGGCACCGGATGGGCCGCTTCGACCACTTCGATTTTCTTGCACTCAGCGCCATGGCCGTAACGGGTCACCACCAGACCGGACAGTTCGCCTTGCCAGTGGTCTTCGACTGCCTTGGCCATCGCGGCAGCGCCCTTGCCGGCGCCGATCACCAGCGTACGCCCGCCGACCGGCGGTTGCGGCAGGAACGGCGGCAGGCATTTGGCGGCGCTGACCGATGAAACCGCGCTTGAATACAAATCGATCAGAAATTGTCGTGGATCTTTAATGGCAGCCATGCGGAACTCTTGATAGATACGGCCACCAAACAGGGTCGGACTACGCCCTGAAGGGTGCAGCCCAATTGCTTGATGGCCGAAGAAACAGTACAACCGGACTGTGACGCGACCATGACCCGTCGCGCCACATCCGTGACGTAATAATACAGGTTTTTATGCCTTGGCAATTTCGTGGTTCGACATGATTTCGATCGCACGGCACAACGCAGAGTGATCCTTGCCGGACAGGCCGTTGGCGGCGCAGCTGTTCATCAGTTCCTGTGCGGTGGCGGTGTTCGGCAGCGAAATGTGCATCGCTTTCGCGCCTTGCAGCGCCAGGTTCAGATCTTTCTGGTGCAGCTCGATGCGGAAACCCGGATTGAAGGTGCGCTTGATCATCCGTTCGCCATGCACTTCGAGAATGCGCGACGAAGCAAAGCCGCCCATCAGCGCCTGACGGACTTTGGCCGGATCGGCACCGGCTTTCGAGGCAAACAACATCGCTTCAGCTACTGCCTGAATGTTCAGTGCAACGATGATCTGGTTCGCAACCTTGGTGGTCTGGCCGTCGCCGTTACCACCGACCAGCGTGACGTTCTTGCCCATCAGGTCGAACAGCGGCTTGACCGTGTTGTACGTCGCTTCGGAACCGCCGACCATGATGGTCAGCGAGCCGGCTTGCGCGCCGACTTCGCCGCCGGAAACCGGTGCGTCCAGATATTCGGCGCCGAGATCGTTGATCTTCTTGGCGAACACTTTGGTTTCGATCGGCGAGATCGAGCTCATGTCAACCACGATCTTGCCCTTGGAAATGCCCTTGGCCACGCCGTTCTCGCCGAACAGCACGGCGTCGACGTGCGGCGTATCCGGTACCATGATGATGATGATGTCAGCCTGTTTGGCGACTTCGGCCGCATTTGCGCAGGTGACTGCGCCACCCGAGGTCAGTTCAGCCGGCGGGGTCTTCATGTCGTTGAGGAACAGTTTGTGGCCGCCTTTTTGCAGGTTCAGTGCCATCGGCTTGCCCATGATGCCCAGACCAATAAAGCCTACGTTTGCCATATGTTTTCTCCAGTAATGTTGGTTGTACGTGAATGCCCGCGAGTTACGCGACGCCGTGTGCCTTGATCCAGCCCAAGCCGGCTTCGGTGGTGGTGGCCGGCTTGTATTCGCAGCCGATCCAGCCATCGTAGCCGATGTTGTCGAGGAACTTGAACAGGAACTGATAATTGATTTCGCCGGTGCCCGGTTCGTTGCGGCCCGGATTGTCGGCCAGCTGCATGTGCTTGATCAGCGGCAGGTTGGCCTTGATGGTGTTGGCCAGTTCGCCTTCCATGCGCTGCATGTGATAGATGTCGTATTGCAGGAACAGGTTGTCCGAGCCGACATCACGGATGATGTCAAAACCTTGCTGCGAGCGGCTCAGGAAGAACGCCGGGCCCATGTCGTAAGTGTTGCACGGTTCCATCAGCAGGCGGATGCCGGCGGCTTTCAGCTTGTCGGCCGCGAATTTCAGGTTCGACACGAACGTGGCGCGCGCCTTGTCGACCGACAGGCCATCGACCAGCTTGCCCGCCAGGCAGTTGACCTGCTTGACGCCCAGCTTGGTGGCTGCTTCGATCGCTTTGCCGACGCCGTCCTGGAATTCACCGACGCGATCCGGCAGGATGGCAATGCCGCGCTCGCCGCTGGCCCAGTTGCCGGCAGGCAGGTTGTGCAGCACCAATTCCAGCTTGTTGGATTTCAGCTTGTCAGCGATCTGGTTCAGGTCGAATTCGTACGGGAACAGGAATTCGACGCCCTTGAAACCAGCTTTCGCTGCGGCATCGAAACGATCCATGAATGGCACTTCATTGAACAGCATGCTCAGGTTGGCAGCCAGTTTTGGCATGGTAATTTCCCTTTCTGTGTTATTCGGATTTCCCAAAACAAACCGTCTGTAAGCCGGGATCGGGTTACAGACGGTATGGGGAAGAATTATTCAGCAATATCCAGCGCGCCGCCGAATTCGTTGATCTTGTCGATGTCACCGCCCATCGGGATGTTGGTGACGCGTTCCAGGATGGCTTCGACCACGACCGGCACCTTGAACTTGTTCATCAGCTCGCGTGCCTGCTTGAAGGCAGGGGCGAGGTCTTCCGGTTTGGTGACGCGAATTGCCTTGCAACCCAGACCCTGAACGACGGAGACGAAGTCGATGCCGTAACCATTGACTTCCGGCGCGTTGACGTTGTCGAACGACAGTTGCACGCAGTAATCCAGGTTGTTGAAACCGAGCTGTCCCTGGCGGATCAGGCCAAGATACGAGTTGTTGACGACGATGTGGATGTACGGCAGGTTGAACTGCGCACCAACGGCCAGTTCTTCGATCATGAACTGGAAGTCGAAGTCGCCGGACAACGCGACAATATCGCCGGTCGGATCGGAGGCGCGCACACCGAGCGCAGCGGAAATGGTCCAGCCGAGCGGGCCGGCCTGGCCGCAGTCGATCCAGTGGCGCGGGTTGTACACTTTCAGGTGTTGCGCGGCGCCGATTTGCGACAGGCCGATTGCGGTCACGTAACGCACGTCTTTGCCGAAGAAATTGTTCATTTCCTGATAGACGCGTTGCGGCTTCATCGGCACGTCGTCGTAATCGGTCTTGCGCAACAAGGTGCGCTTGTTCTTTTGGCAGGCAGCGACCCAGGCAGAGCGGTCTTTCAGCTTGCCGGCGGCCTTCCATTCCTTGGCGACTTCGATAAACAGATCCAACGCATAGGCAGCGTCGGACACGATGCCGTAATCCGGGCCAAACACGCGGCCGATCTGGGTCGGTTCGATGTCAACGTGGACGAACTTGCGGCCTTTGGTATAGACGTCAAGCGAACCGGTGTGCCGGTTCGCCCAGCGGCAGCCGATGCCGAGCACGAAGTCGGATGCCAGGAAATTGGCATTGCCGTAACGGTGGTGGGTTTGCAGGCCGACCTGACCGGCTTCCAGCGGGTGGTCGTCCGGAATCGAGCCCCAGCCCATCAGCGTCGGGATAACCGGCACGCCGAGGATTTCAGCAAACTCGACCAGCTTCTTGGACGCGTCGGAAATGATCACGCCGCCGCCGGTGATCAGCACCGGTTTGTCCGCGTCGTTCAGCATCGCGATCGCTTTTTCGATCTGGGCGCGGCTGGCTTTCGGTTTGTACACTTCGAGCGGGGTATAGGTATCCGGATCGAATTCGATTTCGGCCATTTGCACGTCGAGCGGCAAATCGATCAGCACCGGGCCCTGACGGCCGGAACGCATCAGGTGGAACGCCTGCTGGAATGCGCGCGGCACCTGAGCCGGTTCGCGGACAGTCACCGCCCATGTGGTGACCGGTGCGGCGATTTTTTCGAGATCGACCGCCTGGAAATCGTCCTTGAACAACCGGGCACGGGGTGCCTGGCCGGTCACGACCAGAATCGGGATCGAATCGGCGTGCGCCGAATACAGGCCGGTCACCATGTCGGTCGCCGCCGGGCCGGACGTGCAGACGCCGACGCCGATGTTGCCGGCTTTGGCGCGGGTGTAGCCTTCGGCCATGTGGCCGATCGCTTCGCCATGACGCGCCAGGATATGTTTCATCGTGCCGCGTTTTTTCAGCGCAGCATAGAACGGATTGATGCCGGCGCCGGGCACGCCAAACAATTGGACGATACCCTCTTTTTCCAATACATGGACAGCCGCTTCGGCTGCAGTCATTTTTGCCACGGGACACCTCCTTGTTGATACTTTTGTGGATTCTAGACTATCAATTATATAGCTGAAATTTTTGTTTGATAAGATAATAAAAAATCGTTGCATTCGATACTTTGAGTAAGGAATCCGCGAATGGACAAAATCAAGCAGATTGAAGCGTTCGTAACGGCGGTCGACAAAGGCACGCTGGCGCGGGCGGCGCTGGAAAAAAACATCACGCCGGTGATGCTCGGACGGCGCATTGATGCGCTGGAAAAACGGCTTGGCGTCAAGCTGATGCACCGCACCACGCGCCACCTGACGCTGACCGAGCAGGGCACGCTGTTTCTCGACCATTGCCGCAAGCTGCTGAGCGATCTCGACCGCGCCGAGCGGGTGGTCACCGAAGGGCGCGACAAGGCCAGTGGCCACTTGATCGTGACGGCACCGGCATCGTTTGGCAGAAAGCACGTCGCGCCACATGCGCCAGCCTTCTTGAAAGCGAATCCGGATGTGCGGATTTCCTTCAATCTGAGCGACCAGGTGGTCGATATGGTGCGGGAAGGTTACGACATGGGCATCCGTATCGGCGGCAACATCGATCCGAACCTGGTGGCGGTCAAGTTGCACGACAACCATCGGATTGTCTGCGGCACGCCCGCATACTTCGAGCGGAACGGCATTCCGAAGACGCTGAACGACCTGATGAAGCACAATTGCCTGACATTCAACCTGCAGGGCGGGCAGCAGCGCGGCTGGTATTTCAAGGACAAGAACAAGACGGTGATCGTGCGGCCGTCCGGCAAGCTCGATTGCAACGACGGCGAACTGTTGCATCGCTGGTGCCTCGAGGGGCTGGGGCTGGCCTGGCGCTCGACTTGGGAAATCCAGACGCACCTGCAAACCGGCGAACTGGTTACCGTGCTGGATGAATATGCGCTGTCGAATTACGACATCATGGCGATTTATCCGCAGCAACGGCATTTGCCGTTGAAAACGCGTTTGTTCATCGACCAGTTGCGTTCGATTTATGCGCAGCCGGGATACTGGATGCAGACCTGACGGCCAGAAAATTACAGGGGGCAGTATTCTTAAATGCCCGCAGAATGTCTGGCCACAACGATATTTTTTCTTATATACTCCACAAAAAACGATTGTTTTTGCGAGGGATTTCAAGATGCTGGTGATTTTTAAGTGCAAGGCGGCAGGCGACATCATCATGTTCGAGGAAAACGCCAAGCCGATTCTCGACGCGCTGGGCAAGGATGTCGAACAAGGCATTATTCTGGCCGCAGAAACCGCCGCGGCGATTCAAACGCTGGAAACCGAGATCGCCAGGATGAAAATTGTCGAGGCGGAAGAAAAGGCGCGGCGCGAAGCCGAGGCGCTGGAAAAGGAACTCGAGCGGCAAAAGAAGCGGGAACAGGGGATCGAGGAGGAAGAAGGCAAGGATGACGGGCGCGGGGAACGGGTCAAGCCGGCCGAACCGGTCAGTTTTGCGGCGCGTGCGTTCCC
>JAYFNP010000324.1:0-6646 GCA_034933385.1 Burkholderiaceae bacterium
CCGGTCGCGGTTCAGCCAGATGCCCATCCAGATCGCCGCGGCAATCAGCAGGACGGTGAACAGGCCGGCCATCAATGCATGAGATTTATTTTCCATTGTTGTTTCCCATCATGTCGTTGGCGTCGTGTCTGCGGTGGCGCGCCTGCCTGCCAGCGCACGGCGGCCGCGATCGCCGAGAAAGAATTGTGTGATAAACGGATGCGCGACCGCAACCACTTCGTCCGGCGTACCTTTGGCGATCACATGACGGTCGGCCAGCACCGCGATTTGCGTCGCCAGCGCGAAAATCGTGTCCAGGTCATGCGTCACCATCACCACGGTCAGCTGCATCGAGTCATGCAGCGACTGGATCAACTCGACGAAGGTGTCCGACAGATACGGATCCAGTCCGGCGGTCGGTTCGTCGAGGAACAGCAATTCCGGTTCCAGCGCCAGCGCACGCGCCAGCGACACCCGCTTGACCATGCCGCCGGACAGATCGGCCGGCATCTTGGTCGCATCGGCTGGCGAGAGGCCGACCATGTGCAGCTTCTGCAGCACCGCATCACGGATCAGATCTTCCGGCAGCGTGTGAAATTCGCGCATCGGTTGCGCAATATTGTCGAATACGGTCAGCGCCGAAAACAGCGCGCCTTGCTGGAACAGCATGCCCCAGCGGTTGCGCAACGCCTGCATTTGCGCGCTGTCCGCCTTGGTCGCGTCCTGGCCGAACACGCGCACCCGGCCGCGGGCCGGTGTTTCCAGCCCGATCACCTGGCGCAACAGCGTCGTCTTGCCGGAACCGGAACCGCCGACCAGCGCCAGGATTTCTCCCTGATTGACGGTCAGGTCCAGATCCTGATGGACCACGTGATCGCCGAACTGGGTCCACAGTTGTTCGATCTGGATGACGGGAGGCGAGTTCGTGTTCATCGGAACCCCACGCCCCGGAATACGATTGCGAACACCGCGTCCGCCAGAATCACCAGCGTGATCGACGTGACCACCGATAGCGTCGTGTAGTGACCCAGACTTTCGGTGTTGGGTTTGATGCGCAAGCCGAAATGACAGGCGATCAGCGCGATCACCATGCCGAATACCCCGCCTTTGCCGAGTCCGATCCAGAAATTCGCCAGCGGTACCGCGCTCGGCAGCTTCTGCACGAAATAGATGGGCGACAGGCCGAGTTCCAGATGGGCCGCGACCATGCCGCCGATCAGCGCCATCGCGTCGGTCCAGATCACCAGCAGCGGCATCGCCAGCGCCAGCGCGATGACCTTCGGCATGATCAGCCGGAAGCCGTGCGGCAAGCCCATCACCAGCATCGCGTCGAGTTCTTCGGTGACGCGCATCACGCCGATTTGCGCAGTGATCGACGAGCCGGAGCGGCCGGCGATCAGGATCGCAGCCAGCAATGGCCCCAGTTCGCGGATGATGCTCATGCCGAGCAGGTTGACAATGAAAATGTCGCCGCCGAAGGTATGCAACTGTTGCGATGACAGGTAAGACAGCACGATGCCGATCAGGAAACCGACCAGCGCGGTGATGCCGAGCGCGCGGTAACCGGCGTGAAAAACGTTGGCGGAAATTTCCTTCCACGGCCCGCGTTGTGGCTGGCGCGCGAATTGCGCCAGATCGAACACCAGTTGCCCGATCAGGGCGGTCAGGCTGAGCAGATGGACGATGATACGGTCGATCCGACGCCAGAGCAGTTCCAGCGACAATTCGAGTCGCGGTTCTTCCGGCAGCGCCAGTGCGCCCGCTTGTTCGAGCCGCCGGAAGTGGCCTTCGTATCGTGGTGCCAGCGCCAGTCGGTTGGGCCGTTGCTTGCCCCACGCATTCCAGAACCATTGCGCGCCGATATGATCGAGTGCGGTGACCGCCGTCAAGTCCCAGTCGGCCGCCGCTGGTTCCGGCAAGGCTCCGATGCTGTGGGCGAGCGCCGGGATCACGCCAGGCTGCGCCAATGCCTGCACCTGCCACGACCCGCTGGCGGATATTTTGGCGTCGCTGCTGACTTCCAGCTTCGGGTGCAGATCGGTGTTGGACATAATCGGAATGGCAGAGCTAGGGCGGTGCTGCTGCAAATTATATGCTTGCTCCCTGCTACGGCAGTGCAACAAGGTCGGACATTGATTGGAAAAACAACAAGCAGGGCATAGCGGTCGGCAAAATCGGGCGAATCTGCCGGTTGCTGGAAACGCCGACGCAGTTGCCGCTACAATGCATGGATGGATTCCACGCTTTCGTCGCAACGCATCGCTTCCCTTTGCCGGCCGGCGGCACGGCAGGTGGCCGTCGAAGTGGTGGCGCACACCGGATCGACGAATACCGATCTGCTGGAGCGTGCCGGTTCGCTGGCAGCGCCGACGCTGCTGCTGGCCGAAGAACAAACGGGCGGACGCGGCCGGTTGGGGCGCCGCTGGCATTCGGCGCCGGGCGCCTCGCTGACGTTTTCGCTGGCCTGGCCGTTCCAGCGGTCGCTGCAGCAGCTGGCCGGTCTGACATTGGCCGTCGGTGTGACCCTCGTCCGGGCGTTGCGCGCTTTCGGCGTGCGTACCGAATTGAAATGGCCGAATGATGTGTTGAGAGACGGCAAGAAACTTGCTGGCGTGCTGGTCGAGACGACCGCGGTCGGCGAACGTACCTGGGCGGTGATCGGGGTTGGGGTGAATCTGGCGTTGCCCGATGAGCTGGAAGCGCAGATCGGCCAGCCGGTCGCCGATGCGCGCTGGCTGGCCAAACTGGATCGGAATACCCTGATGGCGGGGGTGCTGAGCGAGATGGCCGAGGGGCTGACACTGTTCGGCACGCAGGGGTTTGCGCCTTACGTGTCACAATGGAATGGCATGCATGCCCATGCCGGCAAGCAGGTGGTGGTGTTAGACGACGGTCGGGTCATGCATCAAGGAATGGCCGCCGGGGTGGATGCCGGTGGCCGCCTGTTGCTGGATACCGTTTCCGGCTGGATCGCGGTGATTGCCGGGGATGTTTCATTACGTGCTAAGGAGTAAACATGCTGCTACTGGTCGATGCCGGCAACACGATGATCAAATGGGCGCTGGCCGCGCCCGGGCCCTGCTCACCCGATAACTGGCTGCATTCTGGCGCGGTGACCCATTCGGAAATGGGCCAGCTGGAACAGGATTGGTGCGACCAGAAGATTTCGCGCGCGCTGGTGTCGAATGTCGCCAGCAAATCCCGGCGCAGCCAGCTGGAGCAGTTGCTGGCCGGATTGCAGGCGAAGCCCTTTCCGGTCGAATGGTTCGCGGCGGCACCGGAACTGGCGGGCGTGCGTAACGGCTACCGCAACCCGGCGCAGCTCGGTTGCGACCGCTTTGCGGCGATGATCGGCGCGCATGCGCTGTTTCCGTCGCAAGCACTGGTGGTGGCCACCTGTGGTACCGCCACCACGGTCGATGCGGTCACGGCCGATGGCCTGTTTGTCGGCGGGATGATTTTGCCCGGGCTCGGTCTGATGGCGACCTCGCTGGCACGCAATACCGCACGCTTGCCGCAGGTCGCGCGCGACAGCCTGGCGTTCAACCCGTTTGCCGACAATACCAACGATGCGATCGTCAGCGGCTGTATTGCGGCGCAGACCGGCGCGATCGAACATGCTGCGACCTTGCATGCGCAGCGTTTGAACGCCGAGGTGCTGTGCGTGCTGTCCGGCGGTGCGGCGGCGGCGGTGGCGCCGCATCTTTCCGTCGCGCACAAGATCGTTGATAATCTGGTCATGATCGGCTTGCACACGGTCGCCTTGTCTTCTTAACTGTCGGATTTGGCATGTTGAAATTCATTTTCTGGGTTTTCCTGCTGGCTAACGGCGCGTTGCTGGCGTTTCGGTTGGGCTATTTCGATCCCTTGTTCGCGTCGAAAAATGAGCCGCAGCGCATGGAAAACCAGCTGAATGTGGACAAAATCCGCGTGGTTTCCAGCAGCACGCCCAAGGCGCCGACGGCGTCGGCCGATCCGTCAGCCGCGGCGGCACCCTCAACCCCGGCTCTCGCACCGGCAGCGGCGTCCACGCCAGCAACCGTTGCTGCACCTGCGCCGGCACCCGCGCCAGCGGCGGAAAAACCGCAGCCGCCGGTCGCCTGCACCGAAATCGGCGAATTCTCGCTGGCCGAAACCAAGAAAATCGAGCCGCGGCTGGCGACCTTGTCGCTGGGTGAACGGCAGGCGCGGCGCAACATTCGGGATGTTGCCAGCTATATCGTGTTCATTCCGCCGCAAGGCAGCAAGCTGGCGGCCGATAAAAAAGTGGCCGAACTGAAGCGGATGGGCGTAACCAATTACTTCGTCATCCAGGATAATTCATCGCTGCGCACCGGGATTTCGCTGGGCGTATTCAAGACCGAGGCGGCCGCCAAGGCGCAGTTGAACAGCTTGAACCAGAAAGGGGTGCGTTCCGCCCGCATCGGCGCACGCAGCGTTTCGACCAGTCGGGTCGCCTATCAGTTGCGCGATCTGGACGCTGCCTCGATGCAGGCGCTGGATAAAATCCTGACGGATTTCCCCGCCCAGAAAAAGCGCGAATGCAGCAAAGGCTGATCGCATTTTTGACGGGGTATGTTTAAAAACATAGCGCCTTGGCCGCGATTTTGCTGGCGATTTAAAAATACAGGCGGCAGTATATATTTTCCTGAATTTGGCGCAAAACGGCATGGTGCGTCGGACAGCCCTCTGACGAAGGACGGGAAGCGGTGGCGAAGAACGTGAGCAAATCGGTGCAAACCGAGGCGGAAGCGCTGTATTTTCTGGGCAACCGGCGCATGACGCACGGCGACGCCGCCGGTGCCGAAGCGTGTTTTCGCGAGGCGCTGCGGATTCATCCGGAGTTCGCCGAAGCCTGCGGCAATCTGGGACTGATGCTCGAGCGGCGCGGCGTCATCGATGACGCCGAAAACTGCTATCGCCGGGCGCTGACGCTCAACCCGAAGCTGGCGGAACTGCACCTGAATTTGAGCGCATTGCTGATCCGCCAGAAATGCCTGACCGAGGCCGAGCTGGTGTGTCAGCATGCGTTGGCACTGACGCCGCAATCGCCTGCGGCCTGGTCGAATCTCGGTGCCGTCTACGCCTGCCTGCAGCGCGAGGCCGAGGCCGAGGCTTGCTATCGTCATGCGATTGAACTGGATAATCAGCATGTTTCTTCCCGGTTCAACCTGGGTTATTTGCTGCTGCGCCAGGGACAGTTCGAAGAAGGCTGGCACTGTCTGGAAGCACGCGACTGGTATGCCGCGCTGGCGGCGCGGCTCGACTGCCCACGCTGGCAGGGCGAAGCGCTGGCAGGAAAATCGGTGTTGATCGGTTACGAAGCCGGCCATGGCGACATGATCCAGTTTTGCCGTTATGCCGCCGTACTCAAGGCGCAGGGCGCCAGCCGGGTCGATATCATTTGCCATCCGGCGCTGGCGACGCTGTTCGCAACCCTCGATGGTGCTGATGCCATTTACCCGTTCGATCAGCCGTATCCGCACACCGGCTGGGATTACTGGTCGCCGCCGATGAGCCTGCCATATTATTGCGAAACTCGCCTCGATTCGGTTCCGGCGGCGATTCCGTATCTGCATGCCGATCCGGCGCGGGTTGCGCAGTGGCGGGCGTTGTTGCCACAACACGGTATTCGGGTCGGACTGGTGTGGAAGGGCAATCCGAAATTCGAAAACGATGCCGACCGGTCGCTGCCAAATTTATCGGTGCTGGCACCGTTGCGGACGGTACCCGGCGTGGCGTTCGTCAGCCTGCAAAAGATTTATGCCGAGGACGAGGCGGCGCGGCTGGCAGCCGAGTGGCCGCTGCTGGAACTGGGCTCGAGCATGGCCGATTTCGCCGATACGGCCGCGATTGTGGAAAACCTCGATCTGGTGATTTGCATCGATACCGCGGTTGCGCATCTGGCCGGCGCGCTCGGCCGGCGTTGCTGGGTCATGTTGCCGGATTACAAGACTGATTGGCGCTGGCTTACCGGGCGCAGCGATTCGCCGTGGTATCCGCAAAGCATGCGGCTGTTTCGGCAATCCGTTCCTGGCGATTGGGCCGGCGTTGCCGACCGGTTGACGGTCGCGCTCAAGGCGTTCGTTGCAGGATGCCGTTAGCATTTCCTGGCTGAAAACGGTATGGAAAAACGGCTCAGCCATTGATTCATGCCACATTTGCAAGCCCGGTGGCAGTGGTTTGGCTTGATAAGGCTGCGGTAATCGCCCAAATCCGGCAATTTCAAGCATAATCTGGGTTTTGTCTTTTTAACTCCAGCCGATAAACCATTTCATCGTGAGCCGACATCCATGAAATTCCAGATCATTCCCGTGACCTCGTTCCAGGTAAATTGCACCCTGATGTGGGACGAAAAAACCAACAAAGCTGCCGTCGTCGATCCGGGCGGCGACATTCCGCGCATCGTTGCCGCCCTGGAAAAGCAGGGCGTGACGCTGGAAAAGGTATTCGTCACGCACGGTCACCTTGACCATTGCGGCGCTGCCAAGACGCTGGCGAAACAGTTCGGTGTACCGATTGAAGGCCCGAACCAGAAGGATGAATATTTGCTTGAATCGCTGGCCACCGCCCAGACCCGGATGTGGGGCTTGCCGCCGGGCGAGCCGTTCACGCCGGATCGCTGGCTGAACCAGGGCGATACAGTCACGGTCGGCGAAGAAACGCT
>JAYFNP010000325.1:0-5940 GCA_034933385.1 Burkholderiaceae bacterium
CGATGCGTGCCGGCGTGCGCTACATGCTGCATTCGCCGGAATTGCAGGCGATCCTGGTGCGCATCGCCGCTTTCACGATGTTCGCCAGCGCTTCCTGGGCGCTGATGCCGTTGCTGGTGCGGCAAGAACTCCAGGGCGGGCCGGCCACCTACGGTACCTTTCTCGCCTGTCTGGGCAGCGGCGCAGTGGCTGGCGCCTTCATATTGCCGCATGTCCGGCGGCGTATCTCGCGTGACTGGATTGTGGCCGGCGCCACCGTGTTGTTCGCCATCAGCATGCTGGCGCTGGCGCATAGCGGCAGCATTGTCGCCGGCATGGTGGCGATGTTCCTGTCCGGCCTGGCATGGATCAGTGGCGTATCGTCGTTGATGGCAGCGGCGCAAGTTGCATTGCCGGCCTGGGTGCGGGCGCGCGGTCTGGCATTTTTCTGGGTTGTATTCATGGGCAGCATGGCGATCGGCAGCACGATCTGGGGGCAGGTCGCGAAATGGGTCGGGATTCCGGCCTCGCTGACGATCTCTGCCGTTTGCGCAATCGTTTGTATCGGTGCGGTCTGGCGTTTCCGTGTCGGCGGACTGGAAGTGCTCGACCTGACGCCGGCTGCGCACTGGACCACGCCGCACTACAAGGACGAGCAGGAAATGGATCGCGGGCCGGTGATGATTACTATCGAATACCTGATTGAGCCGAGCAAGTTGGATGAATTTGCCCATGCGCTGCATCATGTTCGCCGTTTGCGGCGGCGCGATGGCGCGTTTTTGTGGGAAATGTTCACCGATGTCGAACAGCCTGGGCGCGTGATCGAATGCTTCATGGTTGAATCGTGGCTTGAACATCTGCGTCAGCACGAACGTGCTACCGTCGCCGACAAGCACATCTACAAAAAGGCGCGTGTCTTCCATCTCGGAGGCAAGCCGCCGCATGTGACGCACTACATCGCCGGGCATTTGCGCGAACGCCACTATTTCTGGTAACGCTCGCGGCTTGAAGCCGTCCGTGCGGCGGACTGTCCTGGCGGGGTAAGCACGGCTTATTCCCCCCAATCATTTGCTTGCAACGATTGTGTATTTGACGCCCGTCGCCAGCTTTCCTAAACTGTTCATCAAGCGCCGATTTGAAGCTCAGCTTGCGGGCGCTAAACAAATGCCGCTAAAGCGTCGTTCGCTTTCTCTCCCCCCTGGAAAGCTCGGCGCGCGCCGGATAACGGGGGAAGGAGAGAGTAATGCGCAACCACACGCAAACGGGTTCCGTACGCGAACTGAACCAGCCGATCAATCCGTCACAGGCCGAATTCGACCGGCTGATCAGCCGCAGCACGTCTTCCGGAAAGACGTCGCATGATCCCAAACACTCGATTTTCACCAAGGATATGGAAATTGTCGTCCATTCATCAAACGGCCGCTAGGGACGCGTCAGCCTGTGCAATGCGCCTGAATCGCGTCAGAGGTACCTGTCCGCGGGTGTACAACCGGATGGGTGCCGCGTCGTATGTCGGATGATGCCGAAACGATTTGCGCAAAAACAAGCGCTTTGAATTTTCCCCGCTAGTTCTGTTTTTACTGCGAATGCTCGTGCTACTGTTTCGTTTGAGCAGGCAGAATAGACAATATAACTGATGGGGGTTTTTTTGAGTATGTCCGAGGACAATCGCGCCAAATCGAATCGACCAGGACTGACGCAGGCATGGATTTATGCACTGGTGTATTTTGCACTGGCCAATCTGTGGATCGTCATGTCGGGCAATTTGCTGGATCTGCTTCCGGGAATCGAAAACATCCGCAGCGACCTTGAAGTTTACAAAGGGCTGTTTTTCGTGCTGGTGACATCGGCCATCCTATATCTGCTGCTGCGTTCGTGGCAGCGAGCCAAGTCAAGCGGCGGCGGAAACGGATCAGCAGATGCGGCCTCCTCGAAAGTGGTGGGGAAATGGGTATCGGTCGTCTTTCTCGGCCTGCTGGTCGTCATCGTCACGGTTGGTTACCTCGTGTTCGAACGGATGAAATCGGTCGAGTCCAGAAAAAGCGAACAGTATCTGGCTGCCGTCGCGAAACTGGAATCGGACGATATCCAGGAGAAAATTCAGCAGCACTTCATGAATGCCAATATGACGAGCACGACGCCGTTGCTGGTTGGCAGTGCCGAAGCATGGAATGCGTCCGGTTCGATACCGGCGTCCCGAATGCGGCTGTTGCGCCAGCACATCGAGCGGATGCAGCAGATCTACCATTACAGCGGCATCGCAGTGCTGGATAGTGCCGGCAGAAGTATTGCGCATACCGGGGGGCATCGGATTTTCCTGCGGAGGAAATGGCGTCGGTTTATCAGCAGTCTGTCAGATTGAAAAAGCCGGTAATTGGGCAAATGCATCAGCACAGTATTGCCGGTGGCTCACGTCAAATACATTTACCGTTGGTAGTGCCGTTGATGTCCACACAGGACGCTAATGTTGCCATCGGTGGCGTGCTTTTCGATATCGACCCGGAACGTTTGTTGTTCCCGCTATTGAAGGATTGGCCGATGCCCAGCCAAACGTCGGAAACGCTTCTTGTTTCACGCGATGGCGATGACGTGGTTTTCCTTAATGAATTGCGCCATAAGAAAGAAGGTTTGCTGTCGAGGACGAAAATTGAAGCCGGTTCGTTGCTGCTGGCTTCGCAGGCGGTCAGCGGTGCTACCGGTCTGGTTCGCGGCGTCGATTATCGCGGCGTGCCTGTTATCGGGGTAGTGACCAGCATCCCGGATACGGACTGGTACATGATCTCCAAAGTCGACGTTTCCGAAATCGAGCAGCCGATTCAGGCAATCGCAGCACGGGTCTCTCTGACCATCGTGTTGCTTGTCTTTACCTGTGCGTTGTTGCTGCTTTTCTGGCGCAGGCAGAAACATTTGCAATACGAGGCAGCCCAACTGCATGCCGAATTGCAACAGCAGGCGTTGCTTAAACATTTCGATTACCTGAGCAAATACGCCAACGACATCATCCTGCTGATGGATGACAACGGCGTGATCGTTGAAGCCAATGACCGGGCTGAGGCGGCATACGGCCGATCAAGGCAAGAATTGGTTGGCCTGCATGTTTTTGAATTGCGGCGGTCATCCGAAATTGTCGATTTCGCGGATCAATGGCGGGAACTCAAGGCAGAAAAAAGTCTGCTGTTCGAAACCTACCACCTTCATCGCGACGGCAGCGAATTCCCGGTTGAAATCAGTTCTCGCCGAATTGAAACAGAAAGTGGCGCATATATCCAGCACATCATCCGCGACATCACGGAGCGAAAGAACGCCGAAGCGCGCGAGCGGCGCCTGATGGACATACGCATTGCGCTGAGCGAAACCAATGATGCCATCCTGCGCCTGGAAGATGAAGCGACGCTATTTCCGGTCGTGTGCCGGATTGCTGTCGAGTTCGGCGGAATGGTGCTGGCATGGGTCGGCGTTCCCGATGCGTCCGGCTAATACATTATTCCGGTGGCGCAGGATGGCGAAGGTGTCGGTGTGCTGCAAAACCTGACAATCAGGACGACGGCGGATGTGCCGGAAGGTCGGGGAGCCGTCGGAACGGCCTTCAGGGAAAGGCATGCAGTCATCCTCAATGATTTTGGCGCCAGCGAAATGACGGCGTCCTGGCATGAAGTCGCGAAAAAATACAGACTGATGGCCGTCGCGACCTTTCCGATCATGCGCGGCGGGAAATCGTATGCGGTGTTGAGTGTTTATAGCGCCCAGATTGGCGCATTCGATGATGAAATTGTCGGCTTGTTGAGCGAACTGGCGGCGAACGTCAGTTTTGCGCTTGATAATCTTGATCGGGAGAGCAAGCGCCGTCAGGCGGAAATGGCATTGCGCCTGAGCGAAAGCCGGTTGCGGCTGGTGGCGGACGAGGCACCGTTGCCGATGATCGTCTATGCGGAAGACTGGGAGGTGCTGCAGGTCAATCACGCCTGGACGGACATTACCGGCTACAGTTTCGTTGACATTCCGACGGTCGATGTCTGGACTGAAAAAGCCTATGGTGAAGAGGCGGCCGGAGTGCTGGCGGCAATCCGGCGCCTGTTCGAAGCGCAAAAGCGGCAGGACGGCGGCGAACGCGTCATCCGCTGCAAGGACGGCAGTTTGCGAATCTGGCGTTTTATTTCATCCCCATTGGGCAGGCTGCCCGACGGAAGGCTGTATGTCATCAGCATGGCGGTCGATGTGACCGAAAGCAAGGCTGCGGAAAAGGAATTGCGCTTTGCCGCCAAGGTATTCGAGGGGAATCATGACAACATCATGCTGACCGATGCGGACGGCACGATTGTTTCGGTCAACCCGGCGTTCACTGCGGTTACCGGCTACAGCATCGAGGACGTGATCGGAAAAAACCCGAGCATCCTCAGTTCCGGCGTGCATGACGCCGGTTTTTTCCGGCAATTCTGGGACACCATTCTTTCGACCGGGTATTGGCAGGGAGAGATATGGAACAAGCGCAAGAACGGGGAAGATTATCTGGCGTGGCTCTCCGTTACCGCCGTGCGTGACGATAAAGGGGTGATCACCAACTATATCGGGATTGCAGACGACATTACTGAAAGCCGGAAAAACAAGAGCCAGGCAGAATTCCTCGCATATTTTGATTCGCTGACCAGGTTGCCCAATCGCCAGTTGGCAAGAGATCGAATGGAACAAGCGCTGGGACACGCCGACCGCATGAAGTCGAAAGTGGCGCTTATCTATCTTGATCTGGATAATTTCCGGGTGATCAACGACACGCTGGGACACTTTGTCGGAGACCGGCTGCTGGCAGAATTTGCCGGACGGCTGAGTGCGGCCATGCGCGAATCCGATACGGTCAGCCGCCAGGGGGGGGACGAGTTCCTGGTGATGCTGCCTGACATACTCAACCTGGATGCGATCAAGAATGTCGCTGCCGAAATACTGGAAATGGCCGGCAAGCCATTCCACATCGACAGGCATGATCTGTCGATATCGACTTCGATAGGCATCGCCATCTACCCGGACGACGGGAAGGATGTTGACACGTTGCTGAAAAATGCCGATTTGGCGATGTACAACGCCAAGCAATCCGGCCGCAACACCTTCCGCTTTTTTTCCGAGGATATGAACACGCTGGTGGAGGAGCATTTGCGCATCCGCAACGACTTGACGCGAGCCCTCGAACACAACGAATTCCGGCTTCATTACCAGCCGCAAATCGATCTTTCAAGCGGCACGGTGAGCGGGGCGGAAGCGCTGATTCGCTGGCAACATCCTGATCTGGGAATGCTTTCTCCCGACCGCTTCATCCAGATTGCAGAAGACAGCGGCATGATCGTGCAGATTGGTTCATGGGTGTTGCGCGAAGCCTGCCGGCAGATGGTCGAGTGGCAAAAAGCCGGGTTGTCGGATTTCGTCGTCGCGGTCAACATATCGGCGCTGCAATTCCGGCGCGGCGATTTCGATCAGGTCGTGGCAGCTTCGCTGGAAGAATTCGGTCTTGCGCCGCGGCATCTCGAACTGGAGCTGACCGAATCGATCCTGATTCAGGACAGCGAACGATCGCTGGAAGCGGTCAGGCGGTTCGAGCAGCTGGGCGTCAGGATGTCGATTGACGATTTCGGCACCGGCTATTCCAGCCTGTCCTACCTGCAGCGCCTTCCGGTGGACAAGCTCAAGATCGACCAGTCCTTCACCAGGCAAATGATGACCAACCCTTCGGACGCGACCATTGCGGTGTCAATCATTTCGCTGGCGCATGCGCTCGGCAAGACGGTGATTGCCGAGGGCGTGGAAAACGAAGAGCAGCTTGCGTTTCTGCGACAGCACGGCTGCGATAAAATCCAGGGCTATTATTTCAGCCGACCGCTGCTGCAGGCGGATTTCGAGGTTTTCCTGAAGGGCTGGACGGCACTTCCGGCTGCAAGTTCTCATTGACCGCGCCAAGGTGCGCCTAATGAAAAAGGG